>CAJACJ010000039.1 GCA_903938205.1 uncultured bacterium | reverse complement strand
CTTGATTTAAGCATTAAATGCACGGTATATTAAGGTTATAAGACCTATTACTCTGGCTTGCTACCCGTTGAATCGTAGACATAGCTGTCGCCGACTCGCGTGTATTCAAGAATTTCGCCGGCCTTAAAAAATAGACCCAGTTCACGGGTCGCGGCTTCTGGGCTGTCAGAACCATGAATTAGGTTGTAACTATTTGAGACTCCAAAGTCGCCGCGAATAGTTCCAGCGGCGGCTTTGCTGCCAAATGTGGCGCCCATCATGGCGCGGCAAATGGTGATCGCGCCAATTCCGCGCACGGCCATGGTCAAGACTGGGTTGCCAGTCATGAAGCGAACAAGGCCAGGGTAAAAAGGTTTGGAAGCATGGTCTTTGTAGTGTTCAGCGGCAAGTTCCTGCGAAATACGCATCAGTTTGCAGCCCACAATTTGCAGGCCCTTGTCCTCAAAGCGGGTCAAGATTCGGCCCATGAGATTGCGTTGCACGGCGTCTGGCTTGAGAATGATCAGTGTTGTTTCCATGAGATTTCCTTTGTAGTTGAGGTTGTTGGGGAACAAATGGTAACGAAAATATTCGACTTGAAGGAGTTTCCAAAGCGTGATTTCAAAGAAAATGCGTTGAGGATTGCCCAAGCGAGCCGAAGAAGCGGTACTTTCGCCCTTTCGTAGGAATAGTGAATAGGAGTCAGCATGGTTGGCAAGGACGCCGCATTGATGAGTAAAAAACAACCCAAGTCAGGTCAATCACGCGCAAAAAATAGCGTTGATGAATCGAGTGATGGCGCCTCGCCACGTAAAGGCAAGAGCCGCGGAGCCACAGCGGAGGAAATGGGATCGCGTCAGCGCGATATTTCCGTCAGTGAATTTTTCGCCAAGAACCGTCACTTGCTGGGCTTTGATAATCCGCGCAAGGCGTTGTTGACCACGGTCAAAGAGGCGGTTGACAATAGTTTGGACGCCTGCGAAGAAGGTGGAATTCTTCCCGAACTCGCGGTGATCATTGAGGACTTGCAGCCTGATCGTCCAGCGACTTCCAAGAGTTCACGCTACCGAATCACTGTTGTGGACAATGGTCCAGGAATTGTGCGCAAGCAAATCGAGAATATTTTCGGGCGCCTTTTGTACGGATCAAAGTTTCATCGCTTGAAGATGAGCCGCGGGCAGCAGGGCATTGGCATTAGCGCGGCAGGCATGTATGGATTAATCACCACTGGAAAGCCCATGCAAATTGTCACCAAGATTCGCTCAAGCGACGCTGCGCACCGCATTGAGTTGGCCATGAATACAAAAACAAATCGCGCCGAGGTGACGGCCGATGCGGAGACCAAAGATTTTCCGCCAGCGAAGTTGCGAGATGTGACGGCGGGCTCGCGCTCGCTGGCTGCAAATGACGGATTTTTAAGTCCAAAAATATTTCCTACTGGAACAAGTGTTTCCATTGAACTCGAAGGTCGCTATCAAAAAGGTCGTGGTTCCGTTGATGAGTTTTTGGAACTCACCGGAATCGCCAATCCGCACGCGCGCATTACCTACGTTCCGCCGTCGCGTGAGAGTGGCGCGGATGATGAGGAGCTTCTTCCAGCGGGCACCGCGGCAACGGCTGTAGACGCAGGCGAGGTCAAAGTTGAAGTCACTTCCGAGCACCATGGCGTAATTATGTTTCCACGCGCGGTCAATGAATTACCGCCGGAAACTAGGGAAATTCAGCCACATCCCAAGGGTGTGGAGTTGGGCACGCTGCTTCAAATGTTGAAGGAGTATGAGGCCGCGGAGAAGGGCTCGTTGTACAAATTTCTGCAAGATCAATTTTGCCGCGTGTCCGCAAGCACCGCTGGAGCATTGTGCGAAGCCGCAGGTGCGACTAGTCGTACGCGCGCGGGTGATGTTGAGCCGCAGCAAGCCGAAAAATTATTCGCGGCATTTCAAGAAGCCAAATTGGGTCCGCCACCGGTTGATTGTTTGGCGCCCATTGGCGTGCGTCAATTGCTAGCTGGAATGCTCAAGGGCGTGCGCGCGGAATTTTACGCAGCCAGCAGCCGCGAGCCAGAAATTTATCGCGGACGTCCATTTCAAATTGAGGCGGCTATTGCATTCGGTGGTGAGTTGCCAACAGAAGAATCAAGCCGCGTGATTCGATTCGCCAATCGCGTTCCGCTTTTGTTTCAGCAAAGCGCGTGTTCCAGTTTCAAAGCCGTGGCTGAAACAGGCTGGAAAAACTATGGTTTGACGCAGCCGCGTGGCAGCACACCAACGGGACCACTTGTGATTTTAATTCACATGGCAAGCGTGTGGGTTCCATTCACAAGCGAATCCAAAGAAGCGATCGCTGACTACGACGAGATTCGCAAGGAGATGAAATTGGCGCTCATGGAGTGCGGGCGCAAACTTGGAAGTTATTTACGCAAACGCTTAAAGATGCGTCGCGAAGGCGAACGTCGCGATGTATTCGAACGCTATATCGGCGAAGTTTCAAAGTCCCTGCATCACATTCATGGCGCGGATACACGCAAGGTGTACGACGCATTGTTGGCGCAAGCCAAACAACGCACTCGCCAAGCCGATCAAGTGTTGAACGAGGATGGCAAAGTGGTGAAGAACGAGGATCCATCCGATCAAGAGGGCGTGTTGGTTGTGGCTAATGCCATTCCTGCGCTGGCTCAAAGCGACCGCAGTGAGGTGGAAGATTCTCATTTGGAAGGCAAAAAGCCATCTCAAACTGCAAATTTGAAAACAAAAACGAAGCGCGCCACGACTTCCGACACCGCAAGTGTGAAGTCTAAAAAATCCAAGCGTGATGATGATTCCCCGACGCTCTTTGAAGCGGATTGAATGGAGTTCCTATGGCCAAAAAAATAACCAAACAAGTTTCCACCAAAGCCCGCGATGTCAACACGCAGAAGAAGATTTACGTGCTGGCTGAAACCGTGACCAAGGCGGCGTTGAGCGGTAAAGAACCCATTGTGAGTGTCCCCACGCGTTCGCGTTCCAACACAATTTGGAACAAGAAGCGCGGCATTCTTGAAATGGGAAACGCTACGCAAGATCGCCAGTTGTTCAATTTGAATCAAGCGAAAATTTTCATGCAGACGCTTCTGCATTCGGGTTCCATTAAAGATTTAATCGAGGCCGACAAGACGTTGAGCTTGCGCGGTATGTTTTATAAAGGCCTGCACACGGTTGCTGGCACCAAGGAAAAAACGTTTTTCGATCAGACCGAGTCAGACGGAATTCTGGAGGATTTGGAAGTTTCATTGACCGCGTTGCGTGAGGAACTGCACATTTTTGCCAAGAAAGCCGGCAGCATTGTGGGCAATATCACTTTGGTGGATTCAGGCGACGAGATTGATTGCCGCCGCATGGGTTCAGGCGGTTACGCCATTCCCAGCATTGTGGAACCAGACGTGATCCAGTTTAAGAAGTGCGAAGCAAAGTTTATTTTGCACGTTGAAAAAAATACCGTGTGGAGTCGATTCAATGAGGATCGATTTTGGGAGAAGCACAATTGTATTTTGACCGAAGGTGGTGGACAGCCGCCGCGTGGCGTGCGCAGATTGCTTCGTCGCATGCATGAGGAATTAAAGTTGCCGGTGTATTGCTTGCTTGATTGTGATCCGTGGGGGCATTACATCTACAGCGTGATCAAGCAGGGCTCCATTTCTCTTGCGTTTGAAAGTCAGCGGCTTGCAATTCCTGAGGCCAAATTTCTGGGCATTCGCGCCAAGGATTACAAGGCGTGCGGCCTGAGCGATGATGTTCAAATTGCGCTGAATGACAACGACATTAAACGTGCAAAGGAAATCGCCGCATATCCGTGGTTCCAGGGCCATAAGCCTTGGCAAAAAGAAATTGAAGGTCTTCTGACAAACGGTTTCAAGATGGAAGTGGAGTCCTTGATCACCAAGGACATTTCATACGTGACAGAGGAATATGTTCCGCAGCGTTTGAAGGCAAAAGATTGGCTAGAGTGATTTTGTAGGCAGAAAAAGCGAAAAGCATGTGCCTTTTGATGCGTCACTAAAGACGTCAATGCGACCGCCATGTTCTTCCACAATGCGGCGCGTGGTGGCAAGACCAAGGCCGCTCCCGCCAGGCTTGGTGCTGGCATACGGACGAAAGATGGTCGCAAAACGCGAGACATCAATGCCTGGTCCAGAATCAATCACATCAATTCGATAGCTACTTTCGTGCAATTTGTCGGCTGGAACAGCTTCAATGCGCAGCAGTAATTCTCCACGGCTTTCGCCCACGGCAACCTGGCCGTCGGGGCTCATGGCTTGAACCGCGTTGATTATTAAATTAAGAATGGCTTGTTTCAACAATCCTGAGTCAACATTGCATATTGCGGGGGTGGCTGGATTGTCGATGCGCATGAGTACGCCCGCGCGCTCCGCTTGCGGGTGGAAAAAATCCGCCAACTCTTGCACAAGCTCACGCAAGTCGCGTGGCTGCGGATCAAGTTTCATTCGGCCTGCGAAGCGCAGAAAATCACTCAAAATATCTTTCAATCGACTGGACTCCCGGGCCAACGCGTCGGCGCGCTTGATAGCGGTGGCGCGCACCGGCTCTGGCAATTCCGAGTCAAGCACTTCTTCGCGCAGTAACTGCGCGTTGAGGGTGAGGGTGGAAAGTGGATTTTTAATTTCATGGGCCAAGCCGCTAGTCATGCTTCCGAGTTCCGCCAATCTTTCGGCGGATTGCGCACGTCGTTCAGCGGCGAGCGCGCGGGCAGCGCGGCGGCGCAATGAACCTGCCGCAGCAAGGCCGGCTAGAACTGCGCCTATCACGGCACCAATAAGAATTGATGGAATTGAAATCATCATGAGATGCAAAGATCGAAATAAAACCTAGGTGAAATAGAAACGCCCGCCTTGTGAAAGAAAGGCGGGCGTTCAAGATTTAAAATATAAATGCTAAAATAAAAAGAAGTGTTGCTTTCAAATCCAATCACATATTTGCAACTTATGCGGTCGGAGTTGAAGTTTCAGTTGGAACACGGCTTGATTGCACTTTCGTGGCAGACCAACCCTTGGCACCTTTTGTGGCGGAGTAGGTTACTGCTTCACCATCTCGCAATGTGCGAAAGCCAGCTTCTTGTTCAATGGTAGAGAAGTGAACAAAAATATCTTCGCCTTGAGGACCAACAACAAATCCAAAACCCTTGCGTGGATCAAACCACTTTACGGTTCCTTGCACATTGACGAATTCGGTTTCATTGCTCATGTTGAATATCTCCAGGATGTTGTAACAAAGTCCAACCTAACGTAGTGCCATTGTGCGTCCATTTTGGCACTTGTGCAAGGGAAATTTCAAAAACATTCGTAAGTAATTGGTTCTCGATGAGTTTGGCGTAAGCCTCGCTATAGGAGCATGAAAAATCAAAATTGTGAGCCATTTCATAGGCAAATGAAATCATTTGGAATGTGCGTGGCATGGGAAATGTGGTCTGAAACCCGAGAAATTGGCCAAATAAGTCCAAAAAAACCCGCTCATTTGATTGAGCGGGTATTGAAAGTCCCAAAATACGAACTCCGAATGTGAACCAAATCGGTTCACCCAATG
>CAJACJ010000038.1 GCA_903938205.1 uncultured bacterium | reverse complement strand
TTGCTTGCTGAACGCTTTGAAAGAAACACACATGACTGAAAGTCGCCTGACAGTTCTAAAGACACACAAACTTTTCATCAAGGGCGCGTTTCCGCGCGGTGAAAGTGGCCGCACGCATCCGCTGCATGACAAAGACGGCGGCGTGTTGGCGCAGTTGTGCACCGCAAGCCGCAAGGATTTGCGCGAAGCCGTTGAGGCCGCGAAGGCCGCGCAACCATCGTGGGCCGCTGCCACGCCATATTTGCGCGGACAGATTGTGTATCGCCTTGCGGAAATGATTGAAGGCCGCGCCGATGAATTAGCCGCGGCGCTGCGCGAGACCACAGGTGCCAGCGCCAAGAGCGCGCGTGCCGAAGTGGACGCCGCTATTGATCGAACAATTTGTTTTGCGGGTTGGGCCGACAAAATGGGAAGCGTGCTGGGCAACCAAAATTCGGTCGCCGCGCCGTATTGGAATTTCACGGCGCCGGAATCGGTGGGCGTGCTTGGAATCATCGCACCAGAAGAAGCGCCGCTTCTTGGTTTTGTATCCATGTGGCTACCCGCTTTGTGCGCTGGCAATGCCGTGATTGTGTTGGCAAGCGAAAGTTTGCCGCTGCCCGCGTTGCTGATGGCGGAAAGCATGCCATCTTCCGATGTGCCGGCGGGTGTGTTTAATTTGCTCACGGGGTTCCGCGATGAATTGCTGAAACCATTTGCAAGCCACCGCGAAATTGATGGCGTTGTTGCGGCGGTGAACAACGCGCAAGCCACCGTGTTGCGCGAGCAAGGCGCAGACAACTTCAAGCGCGTTCGCATTCTTGACGAGCGACACGATTGGTCAAGCGCAACATGTGATGGCCCCGACGCGTTTGGTGGCGTGGTGGAATATAAAACTACGTGGCACCCGCAAAGCTCGGAGTGACGGCCGCTCGGTAAAAAAAAATTTGTGACTGCATTCGTAAACAAGCGCATTCGCATGCGTGCGTTTTGTTGATGCATTACCCGCACAGACGCGAGCGTGATAGCTCTGGCAAAGTGGAAGTAAGGTTCAGACCACGCAGATTTTGAATGTGAAATGAAAGAACCCGTAGCGACGCAACATCATCACTGCGTGAAAGATAGTTTCACGCTGGCGGGCGAACGGCCTTGCACATCAAAAATGCTCAAGGTGTTGGTGGCTGGCATGGTTTCCGTTGGAAGCTCAATGCGCGCGCGGTCATTCTGCGTGTTGTAGTCCCCCACTATTTTCCCATTGAGTAAAACGTGACCGTACGAAAGTCCTTCGCACACAATGGAAATGGGGCCGCTGACAACGTCTGGCTTTGCGAATGTGGTGGTGAACCAGCGCGGTTCGCCGGGCTTGAGCGACTTGAGTGGCTGCCATGCGTCCAGCGTTTTTCCTGGCAGTTCCCAGCGCGCAAAACTCCATGTGGCGTTGCTGGCAAGCGTGGGCTGCGTTGACTGATAGAAGCGCAGTTGCTTGCACATGTTTTCTGTGGCGACTATCGCCAACATATCTGGTGCGGTCACGGCGGATGTGCGCGCGGTTTTTTTAGAAACGTGCGCTGACTCGCCCGCCGCATGATCATGAGCGTCCAATTCATGGTCGTTTGCGACAGGCACCAATACCAATTCGTTCACTCCGCTTTTTAAACCAACCTTCACTCCTTTGGGCGGCGCGCGCAATACAAGCGCATCGCCAAGTTCGCCACGCCAATCAATAAAGTGAATCATGGCGCCATTGAGCAACACCACCGCGCGCAAAAAAGTTGCCGGCGCGTCGATTGTGATTGTGCCCTTGCCGGAATACAAGAATGAAATTTGCGCGGCATGCGTGGACATGTGATGACCAGGCGCAACGCCGGGAAGAAACGCGGCGACCTTAAATGGATCAACGCTGGGTGAACTGATCACAGTGATTTTTGTTTTCAGCGGCGCCACTGCAAGCGCGTGACCAAACACGCCAACCGCGCGATGTTGATACGCGGAGGTGGCGCTTGTTCCGCCTTGGCGCGCCAGCAACGTGAGCGTGTGCGCGGCGGCTTTGCTACTTGCAGTTGATTTGGGTGCGCGGCTGCTCTTTGTGTTTTGTGCCTGACTTACTGCGCCAACCAATTGCGCTGCATTCTTGGCGGCTGATTTCATTGGCGCGATCAACAAAGGCAGCTCCGCTGATTTTTCATTGAGCACGCCAAGATATTTTCCATTCAGCCACGCTTGCATATAGCCCGTCGCTTGCGGAAAGTGCACGTTTTGCGGCGTATTTGATTTCCCATCTGGTGTCCAACTCAGTTTGTACCAACCCCACCCAGCCGCCGCGCCACACTTGGACAAACTGTGCGGCTCGCCCAACGTTGCAAAGCGATCGCTTTGACCAAGCACATAATCCTGACATGTGGCTACTTGCCAATCTTTCAGCGCGCGCTCCACGTGTTTGTGCGGGGCGGAAGTGGCCAACTCCGTCACCTCGCCGTCAAGCGAAACACGAAATGCTTTTGTGAAACCAGGGCTTAGATGCGCGCCCGCGATTTCAATTTGATCCGCTCCAACTGTCAGGCCCCGCGCGTCCACAAGCGTGGCGTCAATGTGTTCTTGGTTGCACACCACCACCGTGAATTTTTGATGCGTGAACACCAGTGGCTTGTCGCCAACCTTGGGAAGCGTGAACTCAATCACGGCGCCATCAATTGAAAGAACGCCGTAGGTTTGCGCGGCGCCTTGCAACACCAACATTTTCTTTTGTATGAACGCAAACGGCGACAAGTTGCAGAAATCCATAAGGCCAGCGCCGTGCAAATTGATGTCTGACAAATACCAACCCACTGGCGCGTCGCCCAAATGCACGGGCATGCGCACGCCACTGGGCGTGATAATTGTGGTGGCATCGCGGCGCGGCTTGCCTGGCTCGTCAGCGCCGCGAAACACAAACACAATCGTGCCGTTGCCCTGCACTGTGACAACAGCGAATGATCCGGGTGTGAGCGAATCAAGATCTTGCACCGCTGATTGCTTTGAAGCGTCGGCGTCGGCGAAAACAAATCCAAAGTTGTTTGAGAAACTCACCATGCGGCGCAATTGGCGCGTGTTGTTGTCGGGTTGACCAACGCAATCCAACATGGCGGGCACGGCATTGGTGCGATCAGCGCGCGCCACGCCAGGCAATGTGGGTTGACCGCCCGCGCATAAAATTTGGCCCATTCGCCGCAAATACTCCATGCCATCGCTCCAACCATTCATGTTGAAGTTGGCGATTTTTTTGGCTGATTCACTGGCAATTTGCTTGCCCGTTGATTTGGTGATCGCAACATTGGCGTTGCGGCCCGCGGCGCGCGCGGCCTCTTCACGAATTTCCACAAATCGCGGAGCGTCAGGCTGAATGGTTCGCAGTTGACGCAAGTTGGAAAAGAGATCGCTCCAACCTTCCCACACTTCAACGCAACCTTCCACGGAAATCCACAAGCCATTGTTGGTGAACACGGGAACCGTGAAACCGCTCTCGCGCGCGTAGCGCAAAAGTTCCGCGTGATATTTTTTGCCCTCGGGCTCGTTGCCGCAATTCCATGCATGTTCAATTTGAACGGCGCACAACGGACCACCGTTATTGGCGCGACCACCAGCGAAGCCTTCGCCACGACGCGCTTCAATAGTGGCTTGCAGTGCGGCCACTTCTTTGCCCACCGCTTGGAAAAACTTGACGGTGTGTTTCATAAATGCCTCGTTGACCACGCGCAACTTCATGTCGGGCTGATCCGCAAGCCACGCGGGCAAACCGCCACCATCAAATGGTTCGCCCACAACTGGACCCATGCGCAACACAACATGCAAGCCAAGTTCACCACACAAGCGAACGAACGCGCCAACATCAAGGGCGCCGGTGAAATCCATGCGACCCAAGCGCGGCTCATGCAGACACCACGGCGCGCTGGTTCGAATGGTGTTGAAACCCATTTGCTTTAACGACAGCAACGCGGCGCGCCAACGTTCGGGCGCAAGCAGCGCGTACTCAACATTCACGCCGATCATCCAAAGACGATTGCCGTTCCAAATGAAACTTTGACTGTCGTAGCTCAAGCTTGGCATTGCGATTATGTATTCGCTGAAACCAAGCGCTTGGAGTCACCTAATTCAAGGCATTTCATGTCGAAATTGAAATGTGGTGGCAAAGATGCGCAACTTCCCCCCATGAAGCGCAACGTGGACTCTGTTGTAATTACAGTTACAATTTGAAACAGAGTTGGCCAGTCATTGCCGACACATTTTTCTTTAAAGTTTAATTTGAACTCATTCGCACAAATTCGAAAGGTCTTTCATCATGTTCTCGCCTTCACACAGCCGTCTGTCACACATGCGCATTTCGTTTCGCCGTGGCAGTTCCACCGCGCAACTCATGTTGGTGATTGTCATTGTGGCCGCAGCGCTTGCCGTGATTTTCTTCAAGGCCGCGGAACATAACGGACATTTGCAATCCAGCACTGGCGCGGTTCCACCAATGCAGGCCGAGCAAGAATTGTTGGCGCTTGCATCGTGGGCCAACGCGCCCATTCAAGATTTTGTGAAGAAGAACAATCGCTTGCCCACCGCCAACGAGGCGCAAATTGCGTTGCAGTTGATTACCACCGCGCCACCAGCCGTGCAATCGCAATTGATGGTTGTGAACGGACCTTCCTATCGCTTCATGAATGACGACAGTTACGAAATTTTGTTTCCAACAAAAGACCCTGCGAATCCAGGCGTGTGGATTGTGTTTCCATACACCAAGGCCGGCGTGTTGATGTTGCCGATGAACGGCACCAAGTTTATGAACGCGCTTCCTGGCGCCGGACCCAACACGCAAATGGAAGCCCCTCGCTGATGACGGCGCGCTCCGCGGCTCGAAATTTTTTTCGATTGTCGTGGAGAGTTGGTGCGGCGTTGCTGCAGAAATTTGCAAATGTTTTCATGTTGAACACCAACATGAATTGCATGGCAATGTGCCGCGCAACAGCGCTGTTGTTCACTTGCTCCATCGCAGGGATGGCCGTGGCGAATCCGCAATCACACACTGACGCGGCGGCAAGCGACAAGCCGCCCGCGGCAACACGCGGCGCTGGCGACAACGCGGCCACATTGTGGCAAGATATTTTTCCGCACATCAAAGACAAAAATGACTCTGGCTTAACACAGGACGATTGGGATTCCATTACAAGTATTGCGAGCGGAAATCCTCCGCCCACTCAGAAGCAGCTTGAACGCGGACGCTTGGCCATGGCCAAGTTGGGGCCAGTGCTTGACGACGTGGTGTCCACAAGCAAGTTGC
>CAJACJ010000037.1 GCA_903938205.1 uncultured bacterium | reverse complement strand
GTCAGCCCTGCAAAGCGAATGTTGCCGCTTTGATCCACCACAATATTGGCGGGTTTTGTTGGCAGGCCAAGCAACGCGCTCCAACCTCCTTCTGGGTCAAGCGCGATCAGAAACGGCGCCTTCTTCTCATATTTCTTTTTTAACTTTTCCGCATCGGTGGGAATCATGACGGCGAGAAACTTCACATCGGCGGGCAGCATTTTTTTTAATTTCTCGGCGGCGGCCATGCCAAACGGCTTGTCCTGCGCGCTTTGAATCACGGTCACGCCAGTCGTAAATACTGTTTGCGCGGCGCCGCCCAACCACTCAACACTCGCTGGCGCAACGGTCACGGGCTTGCCAATTTTTTCTGTCAGCGCCTCGCGGTCGGCATCATCAAGTTTTTCAAGCCATTTGGTATTCGCGCTGCCGTCGTCGGCGGGCAGGTCAATGGGCAGTGGCTTTTTGATTTCCTTGGTGTCTTTATCACCAGCGATTTGCAACGCGCCCAAAAGTGCCAGCATGATCAAGCCAATTTTTACGCGATATGTTGCGATGTGCATCAGCGCATCGTAACGCGTGAAGTGTGGCTACTCCGCGCGTGAATCACTTGATGCAACCGTGGTCACGCGCGCGCGACCCGAGCTTCGCCGAGCAAGTTGAATAACCACGACGCCGCCAAGAATAAAAACGGTCGCCACCGCCGTGCGCAAGCCGGGTTGTTCGCCAAGAAAAAACCAACCAAGCATAATTGCAACCAATGGATTTACGTAGGCGTACGTGGAAACCGACGCCGCGCTGACATGGTGCAACAGCCAGACGAACGCGGTGAAGCCAATCATTGAGCCGAACACGGCTAAATACAGCCACGCAATCCATGCGGAGTCGTTCCACGGAATTTCACCGATGGGTTTCCATGCTTCAAAGCACGCGCTGAATGCAAGCAACATTAATCCGCCTGAAATCATTTGCATAGCGCTGCACGCCAGTGGATGCGGTGGTTGCGAAACGCGCCTGCCAATAATGCCGCCCACGCTCCACAAAATGCAACTGGCTAGCACCATCAAGCTGCCGATCACATCAATGGGCGTTTGATCAGTGGTTGCGAAAATTTTTCCGCTCATTAACACGCTTACTCCAAACAGGCCCACCGCAAGTCCCGCGATAATTTGCGGCGTGAATTTGCCCACGCCTGTTTGCCAGCGATCAAGCAGCAACATCCACAGCGGAGTGGTGGCCACAATTAGTGCCGCAAGTCCCGACGGCAAGCCTGGTCGCCCAAGGCTCATGCACAGCAATCCGTTTGCGCCCAGCATCATGAACGCGCCCACTAGAAATGCGCCACGCCAATATTCAGGTTTACCCAGCCAGTGAAATTTAAATTTTCCAAGCGTCGCCAAGATGAGCATCAATGTTGTGCCGGCCAGAAAAAATCGTGAGCCGCCAACAAAGAGCGGGGGGATTTTTGTGACCGCGATCTTCATTCCTAAATACGTGCTGCCCCAAATGACATACACCAACCCAAAGCATGTAATGGTCATGGCGACCGGTTTTGAGGATGGGGAATTCACTGATGACACCAGTGCGCAAAAGCGTTTCTGGCGCGCGCATGACAGGGGTGAACAAGTTGATGCGCGCAAGATTTCATGAAGAATTGCATGCTAGCTATGACTTCGATCTTGATGCAAAATTCCCTATGATGACTTTGGTGTTGTGCCGCCTATGGTTGTGTTCATGCTTGAAAGGATCCCATGTCTTCACTGAAATCAAACACTTCTGATCATGCCAATGTCAACGTGCAGCAGGCTGCAAGTCCTGCGCGCGCCGTGAATCCAGAAGCGGTCACGCTGTCTGGCTATGAAGTTGAGCAGCAATACGGCCCGAACATTTCCACCACCGACGCCAAGGATTCAACCAAGCCGCATGCGCGTATTGGACAGCCTGGAGAATTTCCATTCACGCGCGGCGTGCATCAGACCATGTACCGAAATCGTTTGTGGACCATGCGGCAGTTCGCTGGCTTTGGTAGCGCTGACGACACCAATAAAAGATTTAAGTATTTACTAGACAATGCCAAAGGCACCAAGGCCAACACGGGTTTGTCCACCGCGTTTGATTTGCCAACGCTCATGGGCCGTGATTCCGATGATCCGTTGGCGGCCGGTGAAGTGGGTCGTTGCGGCGTGGCCATTTGCACCATTGATGACATGCACCG
>CAJACJ010000036.1 GCA_903938205.1 uncultured bacterium | reverse complement strand
CCGCAACTTGATCGCCACCGCATTGGCGCTATTGGATTTTGCTTTGGTGGTTTATGCGCAATGGACGTGGCGCGCGCGGGTCTTGCAGGTGTTCGTGGCGTGGTGAGTTTTCACGGTTTGCTGGGCGCACCTGTTGGCGTTGTTGCCGGCGCAAAACCGCTTCATACAAAAATTCTGGCGCTGCATGGTTGGAACGATCCAATGGCCAAACCCGCAGATGTTGTTGCATGGGCAAATGAACTCACCGCGTCTGGTTGCGATTGGACGCTTGAAGCATTTGGTCACCGCGGTCATGCCTTCACAAATCCACAAGCCGCCGAAGCGGCCAACGGAATGCAATTTTGTGAGATGGCCAATCGCCGCGCCTTCGCGGCCATGGAAGATTTTTTACGCGAGACATTATCCAGCGCGCCAGCAGCAAAAATGGGCGCGTGTCCAACGCCGGCGTAAGCGTGGAAATAGATTCAGCCGCATTGCGACGCGTGCATCAGAGTTGCTTACAAAATTGTGCGACGTAATTGAACCGGGCGCGTCCTACATAAACCCAACGCTTGGGAATGAAATGCGTGCGCGCGTCCTACATAAACCCAACGCTTGGGAATGAAGCGCGTGCGCGCGTCATACAAAAACCCAACGATTAGTCTTGAAGAGCATCCGCGCCCATTACGGCCGCTGACTGCGCCGACCACGCTTGAATCCGCGCTTGTGACCTTTCACATTGGCCACATCATCACGCGTGAATAAATCACGCCGCGAATCGCGCCCGCCATCGGCGCGTGGAACATCTTGCATGGTGATTGGCGAAGTGGAGTTTTCTTTTTTACGGCCAAGTTGCGTGATGGCAAGATCCATAGATCGACTCGCCAAATTGATGGACAATATTTTCACCTTCACTGGATCGCCAAGACCAATAGTGGCGCCACTGCGCGCGCTGACCAAACGGCCAGTGCGCTCATTGAGCAACCAACGATCGGCACGATCACGACTTGAAGGAAGCGCGTTGAATTTCACCAAGCCATCGGCGAGATACCGATTGATGCTGACCCACACGCCTTGCGTGGCAAGGTTGGTCACCACCGCGTCCAGCTCGTCGCTTAAATGATGTTCCTTCAAAAATTGCAACACCAAGAACGCGCGCAAATCGCGCTCGGCGCCTTCGCTGTTCACTTCTGTTTCGGAACAATGTCGACCAGCTTCCGCCAGCGCGACCTCGCCTAAGCAACGAGTGTCGCCTTCGAGTTTGTGAATAAATTCTTTGAACTTTTTACCGCCAGGCAGGGATGTTCCATTGGCGGAAAGATCCAGCCACGCTTGCAACGCGCGGTGCACAAGCAAATCTGGATAGCGGCGAATTGGACTTGTGAAATGCGTGTATTGCTCGCTGGCCAACGCGTAATGGCCAATCAGCGCGGGCGAATACGTGGCCTTGGAAAGCGTCTTGAGCACCGCCATGTGAACAGCGCGCGCGGAATCGGTGCCGCGGGTTTTCTCAAGCAGTGTGAGCAAATCCTCGCGCTCCGGTTCATCGGGCAAGCGAAAGCCAACACTGCGCGCAAATGTGCGCAACTCTTCCATGGTCTTAAACGCTGGAGGCGGATGAATGCGGCGAATGAGCGGAATGGAAAGTTCAGCGAAGAGACGCGCAACGGATTCGTTGGCCTCCACCATGAACATTTCAATCAGTGTGTGTGTGAACGCGTTGTCTTCTGGAACGGCATCAACGACGTGGCCGGCCTCGTCAAAAACCAAAACTGAAACTGGAAGATCAAGAACAAGTTGGCCTTGCGCCATGCGGCGCTTCTTCAGAATTTTTGCAAGCTGATCGGCAAGGCGAAGATTAGCCACAAGCGCGTCGGTTGGTTCAGTGATGTTGCGCGCGTAGGATTTTGCTTCCTCAGTGCGGCCATCGATGAGATTTTGCGCCTCTAAATAGGTGAGGCGCTTGGAACTTTGAATCACGGTGCTGGCAAAGCGCGACTCAAGCGGCTTGCCGCGCGAATCAAATCGCATGATGGAAGTTTTGCAATATCGCGGAACGCCTTCTTGCAAACTGCACACGCCATTGGACAGCGTTTCAGGAAGCATGGGCACCACGCGACGCGGCAAATACGTGCTGTTTCCGCGCGCGGCGGCCTCTTGATCAAGTTCAGATCCTTGCGCGACAAAGTGGCTGACATCGGCGATGTGCACCATGAGTTCAAAGGTGCTGTTGGTGGGGTCGAAACTGACGGAGCAGGCGTCGTCGTAATCGCGCGCGTCCGGTGGATCAATAGTCCACGTTAAAGTTTTTGTCAGATCAAGCCGCTCCGTTTTGTCCCACGGACCAGAACTTTCGCGCTCAAAAGAAATTGCGGCAAGCGCGGCCTCAGAGGAAACTTTTTCACTGAAGCCGTCGCGCAGTTGATACGTGTGCATGACCGCGGTTGTTTCAACGGCGGGTTGACCAGCGAGACCAAGCACTTCAACAATGGCGCCTTCGGCATATACGCCTTCGGATGGAAAGCGCACAAGATCAAGCGTGACTTTGTCGCCGGCCTTGGCATCTTTTGCATGCGGATCGCGCACCATGATGGGCTCGCCGCGGAACGCTTTGCCGTCCGGTTGCACTTGCCAACGCTTGCCTTCTTGCACCAAAGTTCCGGTGAAGCGCGTGCGACCACGCTCGATGACTTCGATCACGCGGCCTGTCATGCCAGAATCGCTGGCGCCGCCGCGAACTGGCGGAGTCCAACCGCGTTGCTTGCGACTGACCGAACAACGAACTCGATCGCCGCTCATGGCGTCGCCAAGACTTCCCGCGGGCAGAAATAAATCGCCATCGCGCGTGATGCGGTCGGGCCGCACAAAACCGTGGCCTTTCTGCGTCACAAATAGCCGTCCGCAAATTTCATCCTCATGCGTTGGAAGTCGCAGGCGACCTTTGGCGTCAAGTTCAATGCGACCATCGTCGGTCAGTAATGTCACGGCCTTGTGGAAAGCTACGCGCTCGCTGTCGTCAATGCGCAATCGGTGCGCAACCACATCGGCTTCAAGGGCGCGTTCGCCGTCATGGGACAGGTGTTGAATAATTCGGTCAGTAAATCTGCGTGGCATAAATTGAGTCTATCTGTGAAATGGTTTGTGGATGCGAGTCGTGAGAGCGGTCACTTTTTCTTGCGGCGCAAGTTGCCTTGGCCGCGGCCAACGCGCGATGGGTGCACGGCTTTGGAGGCCATGTGTTGTTTGGTTGATGCCGCGGAGCGCGGCGCGTTGCTTGATGAACTTTCGCTGGAAGCGGAGGATGATTTTTCGCCAGATGAAGTGGACTTTGCCGTGGTTGTGGCGTTTGAGTTGGCGCTTGAACCGCCGCCAGATTCGCTGGCCGAAGTTGCGCCGCGCTTGGCGGATGAATTCGATTCGCCGCCCGAATTTGAAGTTGATGCGCTTGATTTTCCATCACTGCTTGCGCCAACCGCGCCGCTTGTTGCGCCTGATTTTGCATCCGACTTTGCATCCGTCTTCGCAGGTCCAGCCGCTGTCGTTTTTGAATCGCCTGTTCCCGCATTTGTGCCCGAAGCTTCTTGCGACGACTTGCGATCCGCTTCAGCTGCTTTGGTGTAGCCCTCGCTGCGATAATCGGTTTCATAAAATCCGCTGCCCTTAAAGATGACGGCGGAGCCAATACCAATTTTACGGCGTACTTTGCGCGCTTTGCAACTTGGACAGACGCGGTCGGGCTTGGACATGATCGACTGGAACTTCTCGTATTCCTTGCCGCAAGCGTCGCAGATGTATTCGTAGGTTGGCATGGTGGTTGTGAAATAAATATCAGCGCACTTTGCGAGCGCTGGCAACGCGCGCAATCACGCAGTTGGTTGAATAGCTACTTTCGCTGGGCGCAGAACGGTATCTCCAATGCGATATCCATTTTGCAATTTCATACTAATGGCTCCGGCGTCAATACCATCAACGGCTTTTTGCATGACGGCTTCGTGCTTGCCAGGTTCAAACGCGTCGCCAAGGTTGGGTTCAATTTGTTCAACGCCCACGCGCGCCAGTGATTTCCAAAGTTCACTTTGCAACAATTGTAAACCTTCGGCCGCTTGATCCGCGGTCAATCCTTTTTGCGACAACGCCAACTCAAATTGATCAAGCACAGGAATCACGCCGCGCGCCACGCCCATGATGCCTTGCGTGCGCGCTCGCGCTTCATTCTCCACGCCGCGTCGCGCAGTGTTCTGCAAGTCGGCAACGGCGCGCAATCTGGAATCTTTCAATTCCGTAATCTCGCGCTCAAGTTTGGCTATCAAGTCCTCAAGCGTGAGCGCGCCCTCGGACATTTCTTCGTTGGTCACGGGGTCGCTTGTGTTGTTGGTTCGTTCGTTGGTCATGTTTCCTTCTTTCCTAAATCATCCGCCAGTGATTGAATCTTTCAGATCCTTCATTTTGTCCCAAAAGCCGCTCTTTGAAGCACCTTTTCGAGGTTCGATTTTTTACGTCTTCGCAAATTCTTCCAGCAATTGTCGCTGACGATCCGTAAGTTTGTGCGGCACTTGCAAAAGCAATACCGCCACCAAGTCGCCACGTTTTTTGGATCGCAAATTTGGAACGCCGCGACTTTCAACGCGCACCGTGTCGCCTTGTTGCGAACCGTTTGGAATCTCAATTGAAACTGGGCCATCAATTGATTTCACTTCCACCACGCCGCCAAGGGCCGCGCGCGAGAAACCAATTGTGAGCGCCATGACCAAGTCGTCGCCGTCGCGCTCAAAATCTTTGTGCTCCTTCACGCGCACCACGGCGTGCAAGTCACCGCGCACGCCGCTGCCGTCCATGCTCAGTTCACGTCGCGGTGGTTCGCCTTCGCCAGCCACGCGAATCACTTGTCCGTCCGCAATGCCAGCGGGCACTTTCACGCGCAATCGTTTGTTGGTGCGCATGCGTCCCGCGCCGCGGCACGCCGTACATTTGTCAATGACAATTTTTCCAGCGCCTTGGCAATTGGGGCATGTTGTGACCATGCGAAACATTCCGCCAAGTCCGGATTGCTGCACTTGTCCGCGGCCTTGGCAAGTTGGGCACGACACCGGCGATGATCCAGGTCGCGCGCCGCTGCCTGAGCACGCGGTGCACACATCTTGGCGCGTGAATTCCACGTCGCGGTCGCAACCATCCAGAACTTCCTTTAATTCAAGCTCAATTTCGGTTTCCAAGTCATAGCCACGCGCCGCACCGCGTTGACGAGCGCCGCCACCACCACCGCCCGAGCCGCCAAAAATATCGTTGAACATGGAGAAAATATCCTCCACATGCATGGAGCGAAAATCATGGTGTGGATTTCCGCGCAGACCCGCGTGGCCATGTCGGTCATACAACTGGCGCTTCTCGCCGTCGCATAAAACTTCATACGCCTCGGCGCACGCTTTGAATTCCGTTTCCGCGGCGGCGTCGCCGGGATTGCGGTCTGGGTGATACTTCATCGCTTGACGGCGATAGGCGCGCTTGATGTCTTCGGTGGAAGCATCTTTTGCGATTCCCAATAGTTCGTAATAGTCGCGTGGTTGCGCCACTGTGGCTCCGCTGTTGTTAAGAAAGAAAAAGGGACCGAGCCGGTTTTTATTGCCGACTCGGTCCCTGGGTCAAGACCGAATCAAATCCATTTGCATGTTGCAAACTGCATCACGCATGGATTCTTAGTGAATGCTGTCCTCAACAGGATCAGTGTCGTCCTTCAAGTCCGTCACCAACACATCCGTGGTGAGCATCAACCCAGCAATGCTTGCCGCATTTTGCAACGCGGTTCGGGTCACCAAGACGGGATCAATAATTCCCGCCTTCACCAAATCTTGGTACTCGCCAATGCCCGCGTTGT
>CAJACJ010000035.1 GCA_903938205.1 uncultured bacterium | reverse complement strand
GGGAAGACGCGTCCAACACATTCACCATTCATGGCGAATGCAAAAAGACTCTGGAGGATCCAGTCAGCATCACGCTGTCGCAGCCGTCCAATTTCTTCGCGCAACTGTTAGCGGAGCGCCTGACCAAAGGCGGCATTCCCGTGAAATCTGTTCGCTTAGCAAGCGCGACGGATCCAGTTTCAAAAGGTGAAACTATTGGACCAGTCATCCGAACCCCAATTGCAACGGTGCTGACGCGCTGCAATGTCGACAGCCAGAATTTATACGCCGAATGTTTACTGAAACGCATTGGGTTTGTTTCAACGGGAACTCCCGGCACTTGGCTTAACGGTTCTGATGCGATTGAAAAATGTGTGCGGTCCCACATTGGCGACAAAGCGAATATCACTTCACTTGACGCGGTCGATGGCTCCGGCCTTTCCAAAGAGAATCGCGTGAGCGCCAGCATTTTGAGCGCGTGGATGAATGATTTGGTCAGCGACGAAAAAATTGGCAATATGTTCACCGCCACGCTTGCCGTGGGCGGTGAAAGTGGCACGGTGAAGAAACGATTTCGCGATCTTGACGCCAGTAAATTTTCCGTGCATTGCAAAACTGGGTACATCAACGGCGTGTGCGCGTTGTCTGGAGTTGTGAAATGCGTCAACGGCCATTACGCCACATTCAGCGTGATTTGCAATGGTTTTGAAGCTGGCGGTGTAGGCAGGGCCAAGCAATTGCAAGAGAGCATTGTCAAAGCCACCGCGCAATATCTAGACACTCTCAAACCAGTTGGAGCTGTTGTCTCGCCCAAAGCTGGCGAGGCGCCACGCGAACGGCTTGGCGGCGGCTGATTACGGCGTGAGCGTCACGGCGCTGTCGACTAATTCAAGTTCGATCGGCTCGGTCGCCTGCGCTTGGCGAACGCGAATGCGTTGCTCGCGCGCAAGTTCAAGCAACGCCAGGAATAAACCAATGCGATCCATGCGATTGCGTCCCTCGAAAATAGCGTCAAGACGCATGCGCCTCTCTGGCGAACGCGCAAGTCGATCCACCAAATCATCTTGATGCAAACCAATGGGCGTGTCGTCAAAAGTAATCTGATGCTCGCCAAGGCGCGAGAAATCGACGGCAAGAGTGATGCGCTCAAAGGCCTCGAGCAAGTCAAGCAAGTGAACATCACCTATGTCAATGTCTTTGACGTCTTCAACAGTGGTCGCCTCGCCGTCTTCGGCTGGAACTTCACCCGCCACTCCTGAAACCGCCCACCGATTTGAAAATTCATTGCGCAGCGAGTCAAGCGTTTCAGCCGCGGTGCGAAAGCGTTGATACGCCAACAACTGCTGCACCAATTCGCGCCTTGGATCCTCATGCGCGCTTGAATCTGGAAGAACTTGCGACTCATCATGCTCCGGCTTGGGCGAAAGCAAGCGACTTTTCATCTCCACCAAAGTGGCCGCAAGCACCAGAAATTCGCCCGCTTGCTCAACATCCATGTCCTGCGCCGACTTCAACACCTCAAGATATTGATTGGTGATGGCGGCGATTGGAATGTCGTGAATGTCCACCTCTGAGCGGCGGATTAAAAACAAAAGCAGATCAAGCGGCCCTTCAAATGCCGAAAGTTTGACCAGATATTCGTCGACGCTTGCCACGCGCAAACTGTACCAAAGTCGCCGCTTGTTTTCGCTATCATTTTGCACATGACCGAAAAGATGGTGACCGACGAGGCAGCATTTATTTCCGATGTCCTTCGCTCAGAGGCCGAGGCCATTACGCGCCTTGCCGTGAGAATTTCTCACAACAGCGCGGATTCGCTGGACTTTGTGAAGGCCATTGATTTGATCACTGCAAGTGACGGACATGTTGTGGTCAGCGGCATGGGAAAGTCCGGCCTGATTGGCAGCAAACTTTCGGCCACATTCGCAAGCCTTGGCCAACCCAGTCATTTTGTGCACCCCGCCGAGGCCGTTCATGGCGATCTTGGGCGCATCCGCTCCAACGATGTCGCGCTGCTGCTTTCCTACAGCGGTGAAACTGATGAGCTGCTGAACTTTGCCGCCATTTTGAAAGCCGATGGCGTGACTCGGATTGCCATTTCCAAGAGCAACCAAACGAGCTTGGCCAAGATTTCAAGCGTGCATATTTCTCTTGGCGACATTGAAGAGGCGTGCCCTCTGAATCTGGCGCCCACCGCCACCACCGCCACTATGTTGGCCGCTGGAGATGCGTTGGCGCTTGCAGTTGCGCGCAGGAATAATTTCAAAGCCGATGATTTTCACAAGATTCACCCGGGTGGAATGCTTGGAATTGGCTTGCGACCCGTCAGCGAGGCGTTGCGTTTTCAAGTGGGAAAAAATCTAACTTGTGTTCCGCTTGAGGCCACCATGAAGAGCGCCCTGAAAACATGCGGCGAAGGTCGGCGCGCAGGCGCGTTGATGGTGGTTGATACGCACGGAAGACTCGCCGGTATTTTGACCGACGGTGATGTGCGGCGCTTGATCAATCAACATGGCGCAGCGGCGCTTGAAAAACCAATCGCCGATTGCATGACCAAGCATCCTCGTTGTTTGCCCGCGCAATCGCTGGTGCGCGATGCGGTGCGCATGATCCGAGAATTGCGCGTGGATGAACTGCCCGTGGTGGACACGGACGGAAAGCCCATCGGTTTGATTGACATCCAAGATTTAATCGCGTTGAAAGTTGTGCGGGACTAATTCATGCAGACCTACATCACTGAACGCGATGGTTTGATTTTGGTTGTGGCCGCCGATGGTGGACTGAACCGCGGCACCGCGCAGCAACTGATTGAGGAAGTCACCAAGCATGTTGAAAGCGGCGCCACGCAAGTTGTAGTGGACTGCGCCAAGCTTGATATTTTGTCCAGCATGGGCCTAGGCGCGCTGCTTCAAATTCATAACAAGCTGAAGAAGCATGGGGCGCAGGTCCGTTTATGCGGACTTCGCAGCATGATGGTGCAAGCCATTCTGCTATCGAGGCTAGACAAGATTTTTGAGGTCTATCCAGATGTCAACGCGGCCAAACTTTCATTTCGCCCAGTTTCTTAAGCAAATCAAGCCAATCCAAGCTACTTGTGGCGCGACGTGAACTCAGCCACAAGATGCTGTAGAGGCAAGCGTGATGAACACGAAATTTGTTTTGAAATAGAAAAAAATGTGCGGCACGCGCCATGCTTTGTTCGATGAAGTCTCACGCCAATTCGGCAAGGAGCACGTGATGCAGAGCAAAGAACAATTGATCGAGTCCATTCAACGAATCAACCCTTCAGCGCTGCGCGAATTTTTATCAACGTTCGACTGGCACGCGCTTCGCCGATACTTGGATCATTTAAGCATGACGCTTGAGCCGCGCGGAGTGGATAGCCACTGGACGCGGCTTGGCGACACCCCAGCAGTTGTGTGGCGGCGGTCTGCGGCTTGACCCCCGAAGGCCGCCGTCCCACCAACCTATTTATATTTCATCTCGCCAATGTTGCTTTGGTCTTATGAATCACACGAAAAGCAAATCGCTTTCACGATTTTTGAAATTGCAATGCGTGCAGTTTAGTTTTTATAGCGGCGGATTTTTAAGCAGCGCTTCAACGCGTCGCTTCAGCAAGCGCACTCGAAGCAAACTACGCACACGCGTGATTAATTCCAACTTGTTCACTGGCTTGGTGAGAAAGTCGTCGCAACCGCACTCCACGGCGCGTTCGAAATCACCCACTTCATTTAACGCCGTCACCATAATGATGACCGTGTCGCGCAGAGCCGAATCCTGCTTGATTTTGCGACAGACTTCAAAACCGCTCATGCGCGGCATCATGACATCAAGCAAAATTAAATCAGGCTTGCAACGACCCACCGCCTCAATAGCCTCCACGCCATCGTGCGCGGTGAACAACTTGCACTCCATGGATTCCAACCAAGCCTGCATCAATTCCACATTTTGAAGGTTGTCATCCACCAATAAAATAATGGCGCTCTTGAGTTCCTCGTTGGAAGGCTCGCGTTCAATCGCTTGTTCTAATTCATCTTGCGGTGTGACCATGTCTGCATAGTAGCTTGCGTTGCAATTTCCATGCGTGGGATTTCATCACGCAAATCAATGCTCCGCTGATGCATTGCCCTGTTCATGTTGCACTACAAGCTTGGCGATCAATTCAATGGGGTGCAACGGAAGCGCGTCGGTTCCATCGCGAATTTGATGCCGACAACTTGTGCCAGGCGCAACAACAACAGCGTCAGGCGCTTTACGGATTGCGGGAAACACGGATTGCTCGCCAATGGCCATGGACAAGTCGTAGCGGTGCGCGGAGTAACCAAACGAGCCAGCCATGCCGCAGCAACCAGAATCCAACGCGGTCAAGCGATCACCGAAAATGCGCCGCAACAAACGCGCGCCCGACTCCGACCCCCACAACGCCTTTTGATGGCAATGACCGTGAAAAATCACGCTTTCATGTCCCGGCGCAATCTCAGGTCGCCGCGGATGTTCATTCCAACGCGCGTCAAGAAATTCCTCCACCAACATGCTGCGCGCCGCCAACGCATTGAGTTGCTTTGCTTCAACAGCCATTTGTAAATCAAGCCAGTCATCCTTGATGGCGCTCAAACAGGATGGCTCCAAAGCAAGAAGCGCCACCGCATTTTCTTGCTGCAACGCGGCCACAAGATTTGTTGCAGTTTGCGCGCATGTGCGCGACGCCTCCGCCAACATTCCCACACTAATCAATGTGCGTCCACAACAACCCGCGTCCGGCATAACCACTCGATATCCAAAGGCCTCCAACAATTCCACCGCATGGCGCGCGATGTGGGTCTCATTGAAATTGGTGAAGCAATCGGCGAACAGCAACACGGTTGGTCGCGCATGATGATCACCACTACGCGCGTTGCCAGTTGCATGTATGGACGAAGTATTGTCGGCATTGACCGCGCGATTCTTGCGCGCCACCCAACGGTGTGTTGCCGGTCCAAAAGTTGGAATGGTGCGATTCGCGTGGAAGCCAAGCATGCTGCGAATAAACCGTGGAAGCGGCGTGTATTCAAGCACGGCGTTGGCGATGGGCCACACGCGTGAACCAAGCCGATTTGCGCTGCGAATGCGGCCAATCAACTTCGTACGCAGCGGAATCTTTCCTAGCGCGGCGAATTCCTGCGCCTGAAACTCCGCCTTCATTTTGGAAATGTCCACGTTGCTTGGACACTCACTTTGACAGGCCTTGCACGAAAGACATAAATCAAGCGTGGCCTTTGTTTCTGGATCGCTCCATGCTTGTCCCGGCGCGCTGATTGCGCCAGTGTCATTCATTTGACCCGACAACGCCAAACGAAGCGCGTTACCTCGACCGCGAGTGGAATGGCGTTCATCCAGCGTCGCTCGATACGAGGGACACATCACGCCTGTGGGTTGCGTCTTGCGACAAAGACCCGCGCCGTTGCACGACTCCACCGCATGCTCAAATCCATGCTCCTTCTCAAATCGGAAAAACGTGTTTGTCTTTGGAAT
>CAJACJ010000034.1 GCA_903938205.1 uncultured bacterium | reverse complement strand
GGCTGACGATTCGATACCTGATCCCCTTCCCACGCGCCGCGATTTCAACGCATGCACGGGCGATGGCGCAACCTTCTGTTTCATGGTGGGCGCGGGTGAAACCTATATCGCCGCGTTGGTATTGGCATTGGGCAAAAGCCCGCTTATTGCGGGGTTAATCATCACTATTCCAATGTTGGTTGGCGCCACAGTGCAACTCGCTTCTCCCGCCGGTTTGCGCCGCGTGGGCTCTCCGCGTAAATGGATCCAAGGCTGCGCCATTGTGCAAGCCATTTCATTTATTCCTTTAATTATCGCCGCCGCATACGGAGAGATTCCAACATGGTTGGTCTTTGTCACGCTCTCAATTTATTGGAGTGCGGCTATTGGCGCGTGGCCCGCGTGGAGCACTTGGGTGGCTCGCCTATTTCCAGAGTCGCTGCGCGCCAGCTATTTCAGCAAACGAAATCGTATTTGCCAAATTTCACAACTCACCGCCATGCTTGCAGCGGGCGGTCTTTTATATTTGGGCGAGCGCGACGGTTGGCAACTGAAAGCGTTCATGTGGATCATGATCTTCGCGGCGCTGGCTCGTCTATCCAGCGTGTGGTTCCTTCATCACCAAGGCGATGTCAAGTTGAATCCAACCGATATTGCGCGCGTTCATTATCGACTGTTGCCCAAGCGCCTTGGTCGCGGTGGAGATCTGCGCATCGTGCTTTGCCTCATCGCATTGCAATTTGCGGCCAATGTCAGTGGACCATTTGTGAACCCATGGCTTCTGGATTATTTAAAATTCGACAAAGCCTCGTATTTACTTGTAATTTGCACGCTTTTTGGCTCAAAATGTTTGGCGCTCACGTTGCTTGGTGGCATCATTCAAAAGTTTGGCGCACGACGCGTGCTGCTCATTGGAACCGCTGGCACGGCGCTTGGCGTTCTCATGCTGGCTGTGTCAACCAATTTGGCGTGGATCACATTTGTGCAGGTGTATAGCGGTGTCATGTGGGCGGCGTGGGAACTGGCCTCGTTCTTGGTTCTGCTTGAAAGCATCAAACATTCAGAGCGCACTTCCATGATGGCGCTCTACAACTTCACAACGTATTTTTCAATCGCGGCTGGATCATTCATTGGCGCATACATTCTCAAATCCATGGACACTTCTGGCGGCGCGTATGTGATCATCTTTATTCTTTCGGGCATGCTGCGCTTGGGAGTCCTATGGCTGCGACCAACACGCGTGCGTGCGGTGGTTGAAGTTGTCAGTCCGTCCACCACCGTCATCCGCTAACCTGAATCCATGTTTCACGGACCACTTGAAATTATGAATGAAACCGAAGTCGGTCACGGCTGGCAATTCAATGCGCAATTCATTGAAGAAAGTGGAACGCTTCGAAAGATGACCATTGGCTTGAATTGGGCGGACTACGATTTACTCTGTCCCGACGGCGGCACCGAGCCCTCACTTGTGGCGGAAACCGTGTTGCGTTGGTTGATCGCCAACGCGCAACCGCAACAACTCACCAACCGTATTGATGCCAGTTTGGCGCGCCGAATTGATCCCAACGCCGACGCGCAAATTCGCCGCCTCTTTATCCAGCGCGATCAGTCATAAGCGGCGGCAGTTTCTTTGCTCGGAATTCCAGCGGCATTTCCACCCAAAAACTTGAACCCTTTTTGGAATTGGATTCAATCCCTAGCTTTGCGCCCAACATGGCGGACAGTTCGCGGCAAATAGCCAATCCAAGACCAGTGCCGCCATGGCTTTTTGTATGGCTTGCATCCACTTGGCGGAACTTTTCAAAAATCGTTTGTTGCATGTCCAATGGAATTCCTGGCCCGCTATCCACCACGGTTATTCGCATTCCCGGCGCACCATCCACTGCCCACAAATCCGCGCGCACAATCACGCGCGAACCTTCGGGTGAAAATTTAATGGCGTTGCTGACAAAGTTGTACAAAATTTGCTGCACCTTGCCTGGATCGGTTTCCACCGTTGGTAATTCATCTGGGCGATGAATCTCCAACGTGATTTTTTTCAGATCCGCTTGCGGGCGCATGATGGCGGAAATGCCCTCAAGCATGTCAGTCATGCTGGCGTTGGAAACGCTCAGTTCCATGCGCCCCGCCTCAATCTTTGCCATGTCCAACAGTTCGTTGATCATCTCAAGCAAGCCGCGGCCGCTCTTTAAAATATGCTCGATGTAACGAATACGTTTTGGATCCGCGTCCACATCCTTGCGCGCCAACTCCGCCAGCAATTCCGCGAATCCAATCACGCTGTTCAGCGGCGTGCGCAACTCATGGGACACGTTCGCTAGAAATTCGCTCTTCAAACGGTTGCTTTCAAACAAGCCAACATTGGCTTCACTCAACTGAACCAATTTAAAGTCCAGGCTTTCATTCATGCTTTGCAATTGTTTTTGGCTTCCATCAAGAGTGGCCACCATGGCATTGAATGAATTGCCAAGTTGCTCCAATTCATCGCCCGTGCGCAACTGACTGCGGCTGGAAAGATCGCCGGCGCGCACGCGGTTGGCCACATCGCGCAAGCGACGAACCGCGCGTAAATATCCGCGCACCACAAGCAATCGCAGCGCGAAAAGAATTCCAATCCAAGCCAATCCGCCACCAATCGCAATATAAATTCGATCCTGCCAAATCAAACGCGCCGCGCCAACTCCGGAACGCTCGATGGAAAAAACTCCAGTCAAAGGCAACTTCTGCCACGCCGCGTCGGGCGCGTCCAACGAAATGGCCTCGCCCGCAGCGACACGATTCGCTTGATCTCCACGCAACGCGCGCACATAGCGAGATATTGGCGCGTCACCATCTTGTTGCAATTCGAAACGATCAAAATTCGCGGGAGCAGCGGCGAACTCATCGAATGCGCCTGCAAGAAACGGATCGCCCGCGGCAGCCTGCGCATTGGAGCCTTTCACAAATCGAAATCGCTCCATTGAACTGTCGGGTTTCTTGGCCCACACCGCGCAAATGTCGCGCATGCTTTGCAATTGTTGCGCCACCATGGACTCGCGAATTTGAATCCACGGAATAGCCATGGCGCCTGTGATCGCCAGCGCGGTGACCGCGCCCATGACAATTTGACTTCGTTGAGTGAGACTCAGTCGCGCCATGTTGCACGGAGCATAGCGGGCGTGCGTATTCTGTCATCATGCATCGACCTGGATCAAATAGCGACCAAATGGAACCTGAAGATTTTCTATGTGATTTCTGCGGACGATCATGGAACGTCGCGCAACCATTTGTGGAAGGCCATCAAGGCAGTTGTCTGTGTGGACAATGTTTGACCACGGCGTTGCATGCGTTTGAAAGCAACAATGTTGAACCCACGTGCTCCGATCTTTGCACAATGTGTCTTGAAGCGCGCAAGGAACCCGCATGGTGCTTGCCCGCTCCCGCGCAATCTCCGGCTGATAGAACCACCGCGCGTGTGTGTCGACCATGCTCAACGCAAGCCAAGCGCACGCTTGAACGCGATCCAGAATCTGGCTGGAAACGCCCCGTTCCTAAGACTTAAATTCTCTACTGTTTGAATGCGCGGTTGAAACCATCACGCGCTTGCCCGCGACTGCGCCCAAGTGCGCGCATACACCGCGTTTGTGAATCGACGCCAAATCTACAGTCAACTGAGAAGTCGCCGCCCGTATCAACCGCGCTTGATCAACGTGGCCGAATGAAATGGCCGCCCTTCGCGGCGATATTTACGCTCAAAATTTGTTCCCACCACTTCGCCTTCACCAGCGCTGGCGGGCGGCGCGAATTCTTTGCGCGCAAACAAATCATCCGACGCGGCCATCAACTCCTCATACCACTTCCATAAATCATCGTGATCGGTGACCAAGCGCACCTCGCCCGCAGTTTGCAGCACGCGGTGAAATTGCTCCAAAGTCGATCGCTGCAAAACTCTGCGTTTATGATGGCGCGCCTTGGGCCACGGATCGCTGAAATACAAATGAATAATCGCGACGCTGTTCTCAGGAACCCAATGCGTGACAAACTCCACCGCATTGGCATACAACATGCGGACATTTTTCAACGCATGTCGACTCACACGATCGGTGGAGTGGCGAAAAAATTCACCGGCGTTCTCAACACCAAGAAAATCTCGTTCCGGACAACGCGTGGCTTCTTGAACTAAAAAAGTTCCCTTGCCCGAGCCAATTTCAATTTCATAGGGCCGTGACGAATCACGCTCGCTGAAAAAATAGTCCGCGCCAATCTTGCCACTCTCTGGAGTTGGCAAATCCCGCTGATTCCAGCCCCATGGCCTCAAATCTGGAAGCGCTCGCTCGGTCAATCGGTTTATCGACGGGAAGATTTTTTGACGGACTTCTTCTTGGACTTTTCAGGCTTGGACTTTGCCGGCGCGCTCTTCTTGGCGGAAGTTTTCTTGCCCACAACTTTGTCAGCCGCGGACTTCTTCGCTGTCGATTTCTTCGCGACTGGCTTCTTCGCAGTTGGCTTCTGAGTGGCTGACTTCTTCGCTGCTGGTTTCTTAGCCGAAACTTTCACGCCAGCAACTTTCTTGCTTGAAGCCTTCTTAGCCACACTCTTCTTAACCACACTCTTTTTGGGAGATACATCCACAACGGCGATCATTTCAAGCGGGGACTTTTGCTCCGCCGTCTTGGCGCTCGAAACCGTTTCATGCACGGTCTTGGCGGGAACGGCACGTCGCCATTCCACGCGCGGCGCGTCAGCCCACATTCCTTCAAGGTCATACCACGCGCGCTGACCTGGCTCGAACAAATGAACCACCACATCCACAAAATCAGCGGCGATCCATGTTCCATTTGTGTCGCGATCGCGCTTCCAACGCGGCGATCCATGCTGCGCGCCATAGGCCTTCAACTGATCGGACACCGCCTTCATTTGGCGATCGCTTGTTCCACTGACAATCACCAAATACTCGCACAGTTGATTGCGCCCACGCACATCGATCAACACCACTTGCTCGCATTTCAACTCAGAAGACAAACGAGCCAACTCAATCGCGAAAGCACGAATGGCTTTCGGATCACCTTGACTCTGCGACCGTGAAAGACTCACGGGCTGCGGACTATTCTTCGCGGCCTGCGTCAGGCTTGCGGAAGAAACTTCTGTTGTCACTCGCTGCGACCTCGTGACATGCCACGACCACCAGCGGTCTTGGATGACTTGCCCTTGGCTCCGGCCTTCACGCCCGCGCTGCCTTCACGGCCAGTCGCTGCGCCAGGTCGACCCAATTCAATCGGCGGAGGACGACGCACTTCACGTCGCTTGCGCTCGGAAGGCTTCTCGTAATATTGGCGCTTCTTGACCTCTTTGGTCAGGCCTTCCTTCTCGCAGATTTTTTTGAAACGTCGCAGAAGTTGTTCCGCGGATTCACCAGCTCTAGCCTTGATACGAATCGCCATAGTTTCAGTAGTCCTTTGTGGGTTAAAGTTAAAGAGCCGCACATCATGACCGTTTTATGCCGTTGCCGCAAGCGGTCATGCTTATGATTTTTCAGCCATAATGAACCCATGCCCCTGTTGGTCGACACCCTGAATGTGCTGCATGTGACAGGTGTTTTACCGCCTGAATTGGCTGGTCCAGAGCCCGCGGACCTTGCGGGATGGATCGAGCGCAGTCGTTACCGCCGGCAAAAAGTGTCCCTGGTCTGCGACGGACAAAAGCCTTCGCGGCAAAGTTTTTCGCGCGGCAGTTTGGTGACATTGATTTGGACAGGCTCGCAAAAAGCCGATGACCGAATCGCCGCGCTGCTGGAAAGCTCCAGTCATCCGCGTCAACATATTGTGGTTTCATCGGATCGCGCCGTGCAAAAGACCGCGGCGCGCCAAGGCGCTAAAGTTATTTCAAGCGCCACATTCTTGGAGCATCTTGTCAGTGATTTGCGGCGAACACCAATTGCTCAAACGCACAATCGCAATGTGAAGTTGGACGATGAGAGTGTTCAGAAATGGCTTGAAACATTTGGACTGACTGGCGCGAAAAAACCAAAAGGAAAAAAATGAACGCGACAACCAACACATTTAATTTTGATCATCCACCCGCAGATCCAGTGGCGGCGTGCGCGCAATGGTTTGAGCAAGCCAAAAAACTTCCGCTGGCAAATCCAAACTCCATGACGCTTTCCACCGTGGGTGCCGATGGTCAACCGTCATCACGCACCGTACTACTGCGTGGCTTTGATGATCGCGGCGCGGTCTTCTACACCAACCGGGAAAGCCGCAAGGCGCTTGCACTTGCGGCGCACCCACGCGCGGCGCTTCTTTTTCATTGGGACGAAAATCCAATTGGTCGACAAATCAATATTGAAGGCGCTGTCTCTTTCACAAGCGACGCGGAAAGCGACGCCTATTGGCTGACCCGTCCGCGTGAAAGCCAGATCAGCGCGTGGGCCAGCGCGCAAAGTCAGCCGATTACAAATCGCGCCGCCATGCAACAGGCGCAAGACGCAATTGAAGCCAAATTCGTTGGTAAATCCGTGCCTCGACCGCCACATTGGGGCGGCTATCGAGTGGCGCTGGAACGCGTTGAATTGTGGCAGGGAAATGAATTTCGCTCCCATGATCGAGTTGTGTACACGCTCGCCGGGTCTGGCTGGAATATCCAGCGACTGTGTCCTTGATCGTGTTCAACATAATACGCGTTGGCTTCAGTAGCCAAGTGCAAAGACTTCATTCGTAAGCGTGTTCAATCGCAAACGAAACTTGTGAAATTGCGCTGTCCATAGAAATTATGCTCGGGCATGTTCACGTGCGCGTACAGCGTGCCACACAACGTCATCAAGCCATAGCTTCAGAGTTACGCGACGCGCCTTGCCACGCGCGTGGTTTTTT
>CAJACJ010000033.1 GCA_903938205.1 uncultured bacterium | reverse complement strand
CGACTTTCACTTTCATGGTTGCGGCGTGTGCATGTCGTAGCGAATACAGTGCGAATGCTTCTACCCCAACCTTATGAATCACTCCACACCCACGCAGTTTGAACATGACACATTCAAATTGGTTGCGCGGCGGCTTATTCCATTTCTGTTCGTGTGCTACATCGTTGCGTTTCTGGATCGAGTGAATGTGGGCTTTGCCAAATTGCAAATGGCGACGGACTTGCACCTCAGCGATTCCGTATACGGCTTCGGCGCGGGCATTTTCTTCATTGGCTATTTCATTTTCGAGGTCCCCAGCAACATCATTCTTGAAAAAGTTGGCGCGCGCAGATGGATCGCGCGCATCATGATTACCTGGGGCGTGATCTCCAGCGCATTTGTATTCACCAACTCCATTGCGTGGGGCGCCATTGCCAAAGCATTCAACTGCACCGACGCGGAATTTACCTTCTATCTCTTGCGCTTCTTACTGGGCGTGTCCGAAGCCGGATTCTTTCCCGGCGTCATTCTGTATCTGACCTACTGGTTCCCATCTTCGCGACGCGCAAAAATGACGGCGCTCTTTATGACCGCCGTTGCCATTGCAAATGTTGTGGGCGCGCCCGTGTCCGGCGCAATCATGCAGTACATGCACAACTTCAGCGGCCTGCGCGGCTGGCAGTGGCTGTTTCTACTAGAGGGACTTCCTTCCATCATCATGGGCGTGCTGGTTTTATTGTTGCTTGACAATGGTCCCGCCAATGCGAAATGGCTCACCACACAGCAGCGCGACACGTTGGCGCAGCGACTTCATCACGACAATCAACACAAGCAGGGCGGCGGCCACAATTTCATAAGCGCATTTCAAGATGGCCGCGTGTGGGCGCTGGCCATTGCGTACTTCTGCGCCATGGTTGGTTTTTACGCGGTGAACTTTTGGATGCCCACCATGATTCAAGAGTTGGGCGTGGACAGCACGGACTTTTTAAAAGTGGGTTTACTCAGCATGATTCCGTGGGGCGTGGCCGCGGTGGTCATGGTGGTGGTGGGTAGTCATGCCGATCGCACGGGTGAGCGGCGCTGGCATGCGGCCAGCGGCATGTTCATAAGCGCGGTGGGCATGATCATGTTGGCGATTGCCGGCAAGCAACCCATTTATGGAATGATTGGTTTAACGCTGATTACCAGCGGAACATTAACGTTCATGTGCACATTCTGGTCCTTGCCCACGGCGTTCTTGTCGGGCACGGCCGCCGCGGCGGGTATTGCGTGGATTAATTCCGTGGGCAACTTAGGCGGACACTTTGGCCCCGACATGATCGGCCGCATTCGCGAATCCACCAACTCATCCGCCGTGGCCTTTGTTGTGCTGGCGGGCTTGGCCGTCGTAGGCGGCGCGATTATTTTGCTTTTGCCAAAAGCAAAGCAGGCGTGATCTGACGTTCAAGTTTTTAAATATGACGAGCGTTAAGGGCGACGGATATTGATGAGTTGAAAACAATAAAAACAATGGGCCATTACGCCACTTTTCGAAAAGCTTTAGTGGTGACTTGAACTTGCAGTCCCGCAAGGGCCAACATGTCTACCAGTGCGTCAATGCTGAAGCGGTCAATCTTTCCGCGCAGAATGTCGCTGACACGCGGTTGAGAAATTGCGAACAATTTTCCAGCGGCGACCTGTGTTAATTTTCGAGATCGGATGACCCGTATCAACTCCACCATCAGTTGTGCTCGAACGCGAAGGAACGCGGCCTCATGTGTTGGAATACCCATATCTGCAAAAATATTTCCAGATGATTTGTGGAAGAGCGTGTCAGACATTTTTGCTGACGTTTTGACGGGCGTTTTTATATTGCGAGCTGCCATGTCAGTGTTCCTTTATGCCCAGACTGGCGAGTAGTTGCGAGTATCGCAGTTGCACTGTTCGAACATCAACTGTCGCCGCCTTTCGAGACTTTTTACCAAACGCATGAAGCACAAAAATAGCCTGTGCAAACTTGGCCACATACACCACGCGGTATTCGCCAGATCCATGGACGCGGATCTCGTAAACGCCACCGCCTATGCCGCGCAGTGGTTTCCAATCGCTGGGCATTTCGCCAGATTGGACCAATGCAAGTTGTAGGCCTATTTGCCGCTTGCTTACTGAAGGGAATTCCTGAACCGCTTTCAGTGAACTTCCAAGCCATACCACGGGCTTTAACTGAAACACAATATATCCAATTCAGTATATTTATCAAGGTGCGGCGCGCGGATTTCTAAAAAATGATGTGTGAATCGCATACGGCAGTTGTAATGCCAGAACCGGGGTCAACCTCAAGTTCATCCCCTTTTTCCAGGGTTTTATGTCTAGGCGAAGCTGACAAGAGCGCTATTGCTTCGTTGTTTCAAGCCATCCATACGCAATGGCGCAAATAATCACGCGGCTCGAAGGACTTCATGCGCCTCCGCCAAAATTCGTGGGCCTAGAAATGGCGAAAGAGCCTCAGTGGTCACAAGTTCCACGCGGCAATTAAAGCGTGCCTCAAGCAATTCAGATAGCGCAACAAAATTGGCGTACGATTTTTTCCCTGGCATAAAAGTGACAAGCAAGTCCACATCACTGTTGTTGTTGGCCTGCCCATGTAAAACAGATCCGAACAATGCCAGGCGCTGCACGCCCAGCGATCGAATCTGTGGTTCACAGGCAATCAATCCGGCGATCGCTTGTTCACGCGTGAGTGGAGTGGTGCGCACACACATAATCTACCTATTCCCCACGCCGCGTTCTATAGCTGCCGCATCGCTTTGAATCACGCCACTTGCGCCGTAATTTGCACGCCCAATGCACGCGCCACTTTCACTATGGTTTCAAAGCGTGGCTTGGACTTTGGTGAGAGCGCCTTGTACAAACTTTCGCGGCCAAGTCCAGACACTTTGGCCACGCGGGACATGCCGCGCGCGCGCGCAACTTGAAAGAACGCCATTAAAATTTCTTCGGTGGATCCATCAGCAAGCGCATCGTTGAGATATGCCGCAATAGCCTTGTCTGAATTTAAGTATTTCACGCTATCAAAGGGCGTCAGCACAACGCGCGTGTGTGTGGTGGGTTTACGAATAGCAGTGGGGCGACGTTTTGGTTTCATGGTTCGGGCTCTAATTGTGAATGCAAGTTGCGGGCTGTAACTATGTCACGAGGTTGAGACCATTTATCTCCACCGGCTAACAAAATAACAATAGAGTTGCCACGTCGAGTGAAATACACGCGATAGCCCGGGCCAAAATGCAGTCGAAGTTCTGAAATATTCCGATCGATCATTTTGCAATCCCCAAGCTGACCAATGGCAAGTCGGTCAATTCGCCGGCTTATCCTGGCTTTCATTACGGGATCGCGAACGCCGCGAAGCCAGCGCAAGAAAGGGTTAGTGGCATGTATCCGACCGAATACAGTGTATACGCTTAGATACATGTGTCAATATCGCTCCGAGTCTTCATTTCCCCCTTGTAACCCCCACGCCACGCGCTTTCGCATTTGCCTGCCTTTTTTCCAAACAAAAAGTCTTGCCTTGTTGCCCACCGCGCGGACTCCGTAGTTGAATGCTTGGCAAGAGCATTTAAATCAACACTTTTTATACACGCCAGACAAGATGTGTAAAGAAAAGTGAGGTTTTCTATATGTTTTGCAGCAATGGCGCCCAGACACAAACCTCCCCGCATCTAAACCCACCAAAAACTCCAACCTTTCCTCTACCATCCACCCTCACCTCACTCACCGCGTCACTAAACGCACTCCAAAATCACACCACCCCCGGGGAACCCACATGGCCGTACTTGTAGAAGCAATTTCTGTCATCGTCCGTCGCCCAGCTATCGACGAGCGCTTCAATGGTGGCTGGCCGGCATTTCTGCAAGCAATCCCTAACCAAACGGGTTGCCTAGACAAGCACATTGTCCGCGTGGGTTTCATGTCACCCGATGGTGTCCACGCATTCGTGACCATGCTTGAGCACGAAGGTTTGATCTTCATTCGCAACCGTGAAGCCGTTGATATTGCCATTGTGGATCAGATGCTCGGTCCAACAGTTCCCGCGCCTTGGCTGACGGTTGGAAATATTCAACTCTCTGATTCAAAAATAAAAGTGGACGCATGCTGGCTTACCGGTCAAGCGATTGATGGGATCTCACTGCCTCCCAATTGGCAATTTGATGGCTCGATGAGTTTCACGCCTGGCTTTTTCCCCACAGGCTCAGTTGGCGACCGCCTAAAATTTCTGCGCCACGACAACAATGTGGACGTGTATCTAGACCTGAACACCAACAAAGAAGTTTTTGTGGGCCGACCAGTGATTCAAGGTGACAGCGAGGGCGCGCTAGAAACGCAGCTTCAGAAAATCTGCCAAGAAGCCCTGGGTTTAGAAACAAACATGGAGTACGCAACCGCAATGGGCAATGAGGATGCCGCGTCATCGGTGGCTGGGCAGATGCAAAAAAAATTATTGCAGGTACAAAGAATTGTCGCCAGTACCGGCCAACAT
>CAJACJ010000032.1 GCA_903938205.1 uncultured bacterium | reverse complement strand
CTCCGGCGAAATTGAACGCGTGAAGCGCGCGGCCAAAGATTTGCACCTTGCGGTGCGCGGTTATTACGGCGAAGGCACCGACGCGATTGGAAACTTTTACCAAGTCAGCAACCAAGTCACGCTGGGCACGTCCGAGGAGGAATTGCTGCAGCATTTCCGTGACGAAGTGATTCCAAAGTTGGTGGATTATGAGCGCACAGCGCGGCACATGTTGCTGGACAAGAATCGCCCACTGGTTGAGGACAAGGTCTATCGCGCCCGCGCCACGTTGAAAGTTGCGCGCCTGCTTGGCGCGGAGGAGGCCACAAAACTACTTTCCACATTGCGCTTTGGAATTGCGACAGGCCTGCTGCACAATCTCAGTCTTGAGCGCGTGGAGCAATTGTTGTTGCAAGTGCAGCCGGCGCATTTGGCGCAACTGGATCCATTTGCCGCGGAGGAAGAAATGGGCCGCTTGAGCCGAGCGAACTTGGTGCGCAGATCGCTGGGTGATTACACCGAGGGCAGCCCCGAGATTTGATCAGCGTTGGCTGCGAAAGCCATGTCCTTCTCGGTGATTCCGCCGGCGTCATGTGTGGACAACGTCAACGTGACTTTGTTCCATCGAACCAAAATATCTGGATGATGCTGCACACGTTCCGCCGCGTCAGCGACGCCATTTAAAAATCGCATGCTGCCCACGAAATTTTCAAATTGAAAGGTGCGTTGAATCGCGTCGCCATTTTGGCTCCACTGAGGAAGCTTGGCCAGGCGGGTATCCACTTGACGCTGAGAAAGTTTTTTCATGCCGTGGATTATTTTACTCATTCTTGAGGCACGCATGTGAAATGAAACAAGCCAAAATGAATCGCCGATAGACTCGCAAGCCATGTTGGTTCAAGATGAAACCCCTGCCGCGCACCTGCCTGTTCGGGTTCTTTTTGTTGTGTCGGAATCCGCAAGAGCCAGCACCAATGACCTGACAAACTCTCTTGTCGAACTTCTCAATCACCGCGCGAGCTTTGAGTGCGTTTCCATCCGCGACGCGTCCACTCTGCTGAACTCGCATCCGCACGCGGTTGTTCTTTGCTTCAACCGCCACGACGATTCAGCGGGGCTCACCGATTTGCTGGATGGAGTTGAGAAGCGCAATATTCCAATTTTAATTTTAACCGACGATCAATCGTCCACCGCCTCACAGCGCATCTCATGGAACTCACTGCCAGTGAACGAGTCACCAGAAATTATTGCGGCGACATTGCGCGGTTTATTGTCACGGCAAATTGAAATTGACACCCTTCGAAAAGCCACCCACGGCGCGGAGAAAAAAACGGATCAGTTGCTCGGTCAAGTCACGCGCATGCAAGATGAATTGCATTTAGCCGGACAAGTGCAGCGAGAGTTTTTGCCAAAGAAACTTCCCACATTTTCTGGTGGCGCGGTGGCCGCGCTGTGGCGTCCAATGAACTATGTCAGTGGCGACATCTACGATGTGCGCCGCTTGGATGAGCATCATGTTGGCTTGTTCATCGCCGACGCTGTTGGTCACGGAGTGCCCGCCGCATTGCTGACCATGGTCATTGCCCGCGGTCTGCCAACCAAGGAAATCATTGGAAAAACCTATCGAATTATCCAACCCAGCGAGGCTTTGGCGTGCGTGAATCGTGAACTCTTGGCGCGGCAAGGCAACACCACGCGCTTTGCAACCGCCATCTATGGCATCATTGATTTGCGCACGCGCATCATGCGCCTGTCCATCGCGGGACACCCCGCCGCCATCATCATGCGTGGAACAGAATCCATGGAAATGGTCCAATCCGCCGGCAGTCTAATTGGAGTTTTTGATGGCGTTGAATGGTCCGAGCAAGAAATTCAACTCCATGCTGGCGACCGCGTGCTTCTGTATTCAGATGGATTTGAGTTCGCATTTCCAGATTCACCAGGACTACAAAGTTCGCCACATGAAATTCCACCACGCTATATGCAAGAGTTCCGCGCGCTTCTATCCATCACTGAACCGGCAATGATGATTGAACACATGGAACGCCGGCTTGATCAACAACTGCTTATCACACAAAATGCGATCGCGCCCGCCGATGACTTGACCATGATCGCGTTCAAAGTGTCGTAACTGCGCCAATACTCCTAAGATAATCGTGGCAAGATTTGTGAAATCACAGCGTTTTCTGCATGGAATTAGCCGATATTCCCAGTCTTTGCATTTGCCGCGCAACTTCAGCGGCGACAGCTTTGGCCATGGAATCCGCTTCCACATTCACACGCGCGCCTTGTAGTCGTCGCGCCAACGTTGTCCTTGCAAGCGTCTCAGGAATGAGCGCGACTTCAAACCAGCCTTCGGATTTCGTGGCAATGGTCAAACTCACGCCGTCCACGGCCACGCTTCCCCGCTCATGCAAAAGATGGTCTATCTCACGCGGCGACTCGATGCGCGTGCGCCATTGTCCATTGGCGCGATCCACTATAAGAATCTTGGCGGTAGTGTCCACATGACCTTGAACAAAATGTCCACCCACTAAAGAGTCCGCGCGCATGGCTCTTTCCACATTCACCATGTCGCCAATGCGCATTTCACCAATGGTGGTGTGCTGCAATGTTTGCGCAACCACATCGAATGAAAGTTCACCATGGTCAATGTCCACCACCGTCAAGCAACATCCATTCACGGAAATACTTTCACCCACAGTTGCATTACCTGGCCACTCGCCAACACTCAGCACCAATCTTTTTCCGTGGTCACGAGTCTCCAATGATTGCACCGCCACCATATTTTGAACAAGTCCTGTGAACACGGTTGAATCCTTGTGGTGCGTTTATGGTTTGGGCGAGCTCACCAACGCCGCACTGGTTGCGCTGTCGCTGGAACTTTCCGGCATGGTGATAATGGTGGCGCCAGGGTAATAGCGCTCCAAAATAGAGCGCGCTGATTTACCCGATTTCCCCATGAATTCAGCGCCATATTGGCACATTCCAGCGCCGTGGCCGTAGCCGCGGCCATCCAAAATCAAACGGCCATTGTCCATGCGTGGCTCAAGCGCGGATGATTTTAAAGAGTCACGGGAACTCTCGGCACCGGCATTCATGGCCGCGCGAAAGTCACCGGTGTCCCAAGTGAAT
>CAJACJ010000031.1 GCA_903938205.1 uncultured bacterium | reverse complement strand
GAGGGCTGACACCATGGCCACGGCCATCCACACAAGGCTGATCAATGAAAAATAAAATCCGCATATAGGAACCGCGCAAATAATAAAAGTTCCCGCACAATACTGCGTAGCGCTTAGCGTGTGCCCCAGGGCATGGTGCGAGCGTCCGTTTATACGAATCAGCGCATGTGTGATCAAGCCCCACACAAGAAAAAATAATTGTTGTCCAAGCACAACTGCCCCCGAAAACGCCAAGACACCCAGCACAGTGGTGAACATCGTTGCACTTGCCAAAGGAGACGGACCGCGGCTGCCTGTAAAAAAAGTCATCAAGAAGCCAACCAAAAAAATTAAAATCCAATTAAGACTGGCGGAGATCAAACAGAGAAACGAAAACCACAGCGCACCACGTAGGTCGCGCTTCTGCGTCATGGTGTTACCAATGCGCGATGGGGTACCCAGCGAATATCCAACCACGCGCCAGAACGCGCGCCATCGGCCAACCTGTCGTCGGTCGCTCCATACAAACTCCTGTTGCATGGCTTGTGAACCATCGGTTCCCTCCGCGGGACGCGCGCACATTTGACTTAGTTCAATTGCGCTTTGACAACCGGTGCATGTGAACGCGTGCGGCGAAGCAAGCGACGCGATGTATGCGCCTGGATATGAGCAATCGCAATGTGGACAAAGAAACTGCACAAATTCACGGCGAAATTGAAAGTCTTCAAAGCGCCACGCCTTGCCGCATTCCGGGCAATCCCCTGGCGGCAAATTCCACAGTTCATAATTACACCCGCGGCAATGCATGCGTGCGATAGTACTTCAATGCATGCTCCAGGAAACCCACGGCCTGCGTAGCTCTGTGCGTTTTACTGGCAAGGCCCAAAGTTTAAAAGCACAACTGACACATCGCCAGAATCCACTTCACCCGATTGATCAAGATCGGCTGCGCACCCTTCGCAAAATCCTATCTCCAAAAGAACCATGCCAACATCGCCTGTATCAATTTCTTGTGAACCATCTAAATCGTACAGACAAGGAATCTGTGAAAAGTTTGCCGTCAATGTTGTATCGCCAGTCAATGTGATTTCACTTTCGGAATTGCGCGTGTCAAGCACAACACCTTTGGCATTACTGAGCGACCATGAAACAAATTCATATCCTGACTTGGCCTGAGCGCGAATTGGAAGTGAGACGCCTTTGAAATACACGCTATTCCACGGATACGGATTTGCGGGCACACCAACGGTGGTGTTTTGAAGCGCGATGGTGTTGACGGTGACCACGCCTTGTGTTGCGTCGTTGACATTCACGACAAGATTGGCGCTGCCGCTGAGGCCAAACTTTGAAACAATGTGCGAGCGCACCGCCGCGGGCCGCAACTGCACATAATTGCGAATGCGCGCAAGAACTCCCGTCCAATCAATAGGTTGCCGCCAACGCAAAACATGTTCACTCATATTGGGCGAGTAAGTGGCTTGAAATTGATCCAGAGTCGCGGTTGCGTTGCTGGCGGAAAGCGAAGTGTTTAACAGGTCAGCAAAGCGATTAATGAACTTGCGTTTGAAGGTTTGATTATCAAGAGCCTTGCGCAACAGGCGCGTGCCAACTTCGTTGTTGCTCCAATCAGTGCCGGTGCTTGTGGTGGCGTGAGCGAGCGTGTTGTGATTGGGGCCGTCGCCGTAACCAATCACATAAAAAAAGTCCAAGCCAAGTCCAAAGTCGGTGTCATACAGCAGCCAACGCCAACGCCCATCCAGACGTGCGTTCGCGCCCGCCGACGTGTTTGGCGTGACGGCGCGCCAAACTCGTTGATTGTTACCTGGCCAATCAGTGTTGCCGCACCAAATCTCGATTGCGTTGTAGTCAATGTAATTGTCAATATCGATGCGGCTTGCAAGCGCGGCGTACCCGGCAGCGGTCGCAAATTCGTTGTTGCCTGCACGGTTGATGATGTCGGTGAAATCAGAGACCAGCGTGGGCTCGCCGCTATCAGCGCTGGGCCAACTTGAGTTACATGAACAAATCTCCAGCTGCGAAAATTGTAGATCGCCCAATCCATAATGATTGAGGTAGTAGCCCTCGTCAAAGCGGTCGCGCAGATTGTGAACGCCCCAGTATTCGCCATCTAGAAACACAACTACGGGACGCACGTGTTGGCGATCAATACCAGTTGGCGCGGCAAGCGCGCTCACCATTGCGTCGCGGAAAATTGCCTGGCCCCAATCATTGCCGCTGTTGCGCAACAAGAATGTGTCGAATATGGCCACGGATTTGTCAGGGAAAATCTTGTGCGCAAATGGAACCTTGCCCGTTGGATTGCGCGAGTAAATACGCAGCGACTTGCGAGGACGACTGACCGTGGTTCCGCCGTGCAATCGAATTCCAATTTCACCTTGAAACGCAAGGCTGCCACCAGTTTCATAAAACTCAATGTGGCCCGGTCGCTCCCAAGCACTGCCATCTTGTGAATAGTTGTTGTAATTGCCAACAACATAAATACCTGTCTCAGCGCTGAAAAAATTCTCGCTGCTGGAGGAAATCGAAATCATGGGCAGCGAAAATCGCCCCGCACCAAGTGGATCGATTAAGTACGACTGCGTGGTGATGCGGCTTGGAAGTACGTTGGTCTTGAACACGCGCGCGCGCAAGACATTGATCTTGTACACCTCGCCACTGGGCTGCTGCCAGCCCTCGTAATACGGCGCGCCAACCGACTGATTGTTGGTGCGAATCATTGAAATTCCATTGGCCTGACCAACTCGACTTGAAAGCGTGATGGGAACGCTGTACACCGGCGATGACTCAATTGGATCAGAGCCATCAAGCGTGTAACGAATGGTGCCGCCAACAACTGTTGACGTAATGGCCACAGTGGCGGACGTGGTTCGCATTCCACCAGCCACAGAAAACACTGGCTGCGCAAGTGTCTCCGTTGGATAACCAGTTGTGATGTTGGCCGTGCCCGGCGTGGCTTGCGTGAAAAAATACAGCGGTCCCGTGCCGTCAGGTTGCCGACCCATAGACACATCGCGCGCAACGGCAATGGAAGGAAATTGATCCACCAAAGTGCCCGATGGATTGGTGAGCAAAATAGATTCGCCGCTGGCACTGATCGCCCAACTGGTGTGTATCTGCGGACCATTAGGACGATTCTTGCTTGACGCCCACACCACAAGTCGCTGACCTGGCTGAATGGACACGCTTCCAAAGATCCACTTCAGCGGATTGCTTGCGCTATCGGAAAGCGCCCAGCCTTGCAAATTCACCGCTACAGAATCTGGGTTGTACAACTCCACCCAATCTGATGAGTCTCCGTTCTCATCCTTGATGGTGAGAAGATTGGACGCCATGATTTCATTGATTCGCAAATCCGCAAACACGTTGTGCGCAAACGATGCGATGGAGACGAGCATGGCGAACAAAAAGAAATCCATCCGTGGTCGTTTGAAATGAGGCATTGAAATAAACGTACACCACAAATCAGCGTGGGACAATAAAATATCTGGCTTTTGCGATATTTTTTGTTTGACAGGCCATTCAAGTCGGTGAGCCACGTCTTATTTTCACGCAGCCCACAAATAGCTCTCTAAATTCAAGCCAACTCGCTCAGCGCGGAGTGGCAATAATATTTCACGGCGTCGCTCATGGCGGGTTGCAGGTGATCCAGTTCTTGCGCGTCACACCAACGAATGGCGTGATGCTCGGCTGGCGCAAGAGTGGCCTGCCCCGCTTTTGGGCGTGCGAAATAAATCATGCCAATATGTTCGTGCGTTTCACTTATGCGATGAATGTCCAAGAAGCGCGGGCGAATCAGCGCGCGCGTACCGGGACCCGTTGTGGGCGGACGCTCGCCAATCAACTCAACATTAAGGCCGCTCTCCTCTTTGGTTTCGCGCAGCGCGGCTTGCTCTGGGTCCTCATCAAGTTCAATGTGGCCGCCCAGCGGAAGCCATCGATCCAATTTCTTGTGGTGAATGACCAAAACTTTTCCGGCGTGCACCACAAAGAT
>CAJACJ010000030.1 GCA_903938205.1 uncultured bacterium | reverse complement strand
GGGCAAGGAGCATGCGTCCACCTTGGTGAAGTCATGTCTTGAGCGGCCGGCTTGGAACTTTGCTCCGCGAGACGCCGCGCAACTGCTTCAAAAACACTACAAAGTGGCTGCTTTGGGCGGCTTTGGCTTAACCGATGATGGAGCTGCCACGGCCGCCGCTGGCGCATTGCTGCGCTATTTCATAGAGACGCAAGCCGCGGGCAATGGTGCCGCGTTGTCACATCTACGCGCGCCGCTTCCAATTGAGCATTCGCAATCCCTCATTATGGACGCGGCATCGCTGCGCTCGCTTGAAGTAGAGCGCACCATGCGCAGCCAATCCACCGAAGGCTCATTGATCTCGTGCTTGGAGTCGCCGCGCACCGCAATGGGCCGTCGACTTGTGCGTGCATGGTTGGTGCGCCCATCGTGCGATCGAAATCAAATCATGCTGCGACATGATCGCGTGGCGTTGTTGGTGGCCGACACGCACCGACGTGGCGAAATTGAGCAAGCGCTGGATATCGTTCAAGACATCGCGCGCATTGCCGCGCGACTGGCACTTGGCCGCGCAACTCCGCGGGACTTGCTTGCGCTGGGCCGCAGCGTGGTCGCCGCGGAGCAACTGATAGCGCTTCTTCCAGCGGACAGAGCGTTTGATCACGATCGACTTGCGCTGCAAGAACCAGTGCGCGCCCTAAAGTCGTTGGCTGAAAAAATAGTGGCCGCCTGCGTAGACGCCCCACCCGCCCACATGCGTGAAGGTGGCTTGTTTCGCAGCGGTTTTAACGCGGAATTAGACGAGTGCCATGTCTTGCAACGCGACGCGGATGGATGGCTGGCTGACTATCAGCAAAAGTTAATTGAGCGCACAGGCATTACCACGTTGAAGGTTGGATTCAACCGCGTCTTTGGCTATTACATTGAAGTCACCAATTCACATGTTGGAAAAATTCCCGTTGACTTCACGCGCCGGCAGACCGTGAAGAACGGCGAGCGCTGCATCACGCCGGAGTTGCGCGAGTTTGAAGTGAAGGTACTTGGCGCCGAGCGCCGCGCGCTTGACTGCGAGCAAAAACTTTTCGATGCGCTGTGCGTGGAGGTCGCCTCTCATATTCGATTGATCCAACGCGTTGGAGAACTGGTGGCGGAAATCGACGCGCTCACATCGTTCGCTTCTACGGCGCAGCGGCGCAATCATGTCCGCCCCACCATGGTGGACGAACCACTATTAGATATTGTGGATGGACGCCACCCCGCACTTGAAATTTTACTTGGACGAAAATTAATTCCAAACAGCGCGCTGCTTGGTCCCGCCAACAAAGTGAACAAGCCCACGTTGGCATTGATCACAGGTCCAAACATGGCGGGTAAAAGCACCTATATCAGGCAAAATGCGCTCATTGTCATATTGGCGCACGCTGGCGCCTTTGTTCCCGCGCACAGCGCCACCATTGGTATCACCGACCGCATCTTCACGCGCATTGGCGCGTCGGACGAACTGCACTTGGGCCAATCCACATTCATGATTGAAATGTTGGAGGCCGCGCGCATTCTGCACCAAGCCACTGAGAGAAGTTTAATTGTGATGGATGAAATTGGCCGCGGCACCAGCACGCTGGATGGCTTAAGTTTGGCGTGGGCCATCGCCGAGGGTCTTGCGGCGCGCGGTTGCCGAACATTTTTCGCCACGCACTATCACGAGATCACTTCGCTTGCGGATCGATTGCCGCGCATCACAAACCTGCATGTGACGGTGCGTGAATGGGAAAATGGAATTGTGTTTCTGCACAAGATCGCCACGGGCCATGCCGATCGCAGTTACGGAATTCATGTGGCACGCCTGGCCGGCTTGCCGCTAAATGTGGTGGCGCGCGCGGAGGCAATTTTAGATTCACTCGCTGTGGAAACAGAAAGCCAGACTTCCGCCCCAGAGAAAATGAAGCGCGCCGGCAAAAGTTCCAAAGAAGCTTCCCCCACCCCCGACTTGTTCTCACAACTGCCAGGCTTAGGTCAACAATTCTCAACCAAGCCCGATCTGAAAGAAATTCAAAAACCAAGCCAAACGCTGCACGAACTGCAAGCCGTGGACCTGAATCAACTCACCCCATTGCAAGCCTTTGACGCCCTGCGACGCCTTCAAGCCGCCGCGTTTGAAGAGTTGGGGCAAACCAAATCTTTCAAATAGTGCTTCCCGCGCGCCAATTTAAAATTGCC
>CAJACJ010000029.1 GCA_903938205.1 uncultured bacterium | reverse complement strand
GAGTCGACGCTTTGAAAGAGGCGTGCGAGCCCGCCAAATGCTGCAAGGCGTGCGATTGAAATTGTTGTTGCGTGTGATTGAGTCATTGTGGTTCTCCAAAGTGTTTGACTGAACAGTTGGAGATGCATCGGCAGGTTCGGTATTTGTTCTGTACATTTGTTAGGCACATGTTAGCCAAACAAAACACGATCGGACAAAACAGGCCAAATTTCTGTCAAAAAGTCTGTTAAAGTTAAAAAATGTCCATTTCAATCCAGCCGCCCATGCCATTTGGACCTGAAATTCGGGCTCAGTTTGCCTTGGACCCCAATTTAACCTTCTTAAACCACGGTTCCTTTGGGTCGCTTCCCCGAATTGTTCGGGACGCTCAAGAAGATTGGCGGATGCGGATTGAATCCAATCCAATCGAATGGATTGGTCGGCGCAATATTGAATCTTTGGCGGCGGTGAAAAAACCGTTGTCCCGCTTTGTGGGTTGCCAACCGAATGATCTTGGATTTGTCACTAACGCCACCGAGGGCGTGAATGCGGTTTTGCGTTCGCTGCATTTTGAAGCGGGCGACGAGTTGCTCACGTGCGATCACGCGTACAACGCGGTGCGTCAAGCCATGAAATTTCGCGCGCAAGAAACTGGCGCGCGCGTGGTTGAAGTTCCAATTGCGTTGCCCGTGCGTGATCAAGACCACGCCATGAATTGCATCTTGAACGCAATCACGCCGCGCACGCGCTTGATTGTGATTGATCACATTACAAGTCCGACCGCGTTGCGCTTTGATGTGCGCAAAATTATTGAAGCCGTCAAGGGAACTCGCGCGCAAGTGTTGGTGGATGGAGCGCACGCGCCTGGCGCGCTCACACTTTCGCTTGACACGTTGGGCGCGCATTTTTACGCCGCCAATTTGCACAAGTGGACCATGGCTCCGCGTGGAAGCGCGTTCGTGTGGGTCGCGCCGCAGTTTCAAAAAGACATTCATCCATGCATCATCAGCCATGAATTTGCAAATGGGTTCGCCGCCGAATTTGATTGGCAAGGAACGCGCGATCTGAGCGCGTGGAATTCAATTTCCGCCGCGCTGGCTTGGTTTGAAGAGCTTGGTTCGGAGCGCGTATTGCAACACAACCATCAGTTGGCGTCGTGGGCGCATCAATTGTTGTGCGCCGAATTTTCTTTCGAGCCGATTTCGCCGCTGGATGGATCCATGCTCAGTTGCATGGCCAGTGTGCGCTTGCCAAAGTCGTTGCAAAGCAAGTTTGAAAATCCAGAGGCGTTTCAGAAGCAGCTTTTGAATGTTGACCATATTGAAATACCAATTTTCGAGTGGAACAAACATTGGTGGTTGCGTGTCAGCGCAGCCATTCATAATGAACCAGCGCACTATGAGCGTCTGGTCGCGGCCCTGAAAAAATATTTGGCGTAGCGGAACGCTGACGCGTCTAGGATTGCCATCATGCCCAATTCAACTCCAGAACCTACAAAGCCGAACGATGTTTCGCTGCCAATTGCCGCGGTTGATCCCGCCGCCGAACGTGCCGCGGAACAAAGCATTTATCAGCAACTTGGCGCGGAGAAATTTTGGG
>CAJACJ010000028.1 GCA_903938205.1 uncultured bacterium | reverse complement strand
CCTTTTGTTGTAGCGAGTTGGTCATGCAACTATGGCGTGGTTGGCGGCGTTGTTGGCGCATTGGATAAGGGGTTGATTGGTGACGCGGTTGATGGAGCGGCTGGTTGCACGTCGATGTTTGGTTTCACCGCGTCGATTTTTTTCTTCCACTGTGAAAAATATTTTTGATGCGCCTCGCGCAACGCCGCGGGAACTTGATCCTCTTCGGACCCTTCCTCCAGTCCCGCTTGCACTTGTCGCTCGATCACCGTGAGCTTGCGCGTGGACTCCTCGCCACTGGTTCCAGTTCCTTGAACAAAGTCGCGCGCGATGGGCTCGGCGTCTAGGTCCTGTGATTCACTCATCATGTCCTCGCTGTTGAATTGCGTCTTGCGAGCGTCGGGTTCATCGGCAAGTTTGGGAGTGGATTGACCGGAACCCGCGCGCGATCCACCAGTCTGTGAACCAGCACTGCGACACGCCGCGAGTGATTTGGACAAACTGTTTTTGTTACTCGACGCCGCGGAACCTTTCTTGAGCAAGTCCATTAAATTTTTAATATTGCCACCCGCCGCCTCGTTGCATGCTTTGCCCATATTGTTGATCTGCTTGCTGCTTGCCATGGATTTCTTCATGGATGCCGCGGTTGATTTCTGGCCAGCTTTCTGATTTGCATTTGAGGCATTTTGATTGGCTTTCGCCGCCTCCACGGCGCCTTGCTTGTTCAACGCGGCGGCCACTTTTTCCAATGCCTGCTTGGCCGAGGCGGCCTCCGCTGCATTCGCGCTTTTGGTTTTGTCAGCGAGTTTCTGCGCCTCATTTGCGGCAGCTTCAAAGTCGCCACGCTTCAATGCCGCCAATAATTCACGCTCTTCCCCTTGGTCAAGGGCCAATTCTGAAAGCGCATCCTTGAGCGATTCGTTTGAAGCCAATGTCTCCGATTGACTCGCTTTTTCCAAGGCCGCCGCCAACAATGCTTGTTGTTGAAATGCCCGCGCCTCACGTTCATTGGGCGTAGCCGCCTGCTGATGTGATTGATCAAGAACTTCCCGTGATGACTCCAAGGTTTTCGCGATGGATTCATCAAGCGCGGCAACCTGCATTGCGCTTTGCATGGCGTCACTTAATTTTTGCTCCGCAGCCAATGCTTTCTCCAGCGAAACAGTGTCTTGCGATAATTGAGAATCTTTTTTTCCTGCCAAGGAATTCCAGTTCGGCATAAACAACCATGCAGCCGCGACCAACGTCACGGTGACGACGGACAATCTCCACTCGGCTCCAAAGTGAAATGCAAATGCGCGCGACAACATCTGTTTATTTTTCAATTCAAGCGCCACACGGTTGGCGTCCGCCACGGCGGCCTTTGCAAATTCGTCAGAGCGAGTTTCCACGGAAAGCGCGGTGGTCATTCGACTGGACAAATTCAAACGCTCATCCAGTTGCGCAGCCGCGGAGGCGCGCGTTGGCCAACCACGAATCCAGAAAAGGAGCGAGCAATAAGCCGCGAACACGGCGGCGCCAAGCACGATCACCATTGTCAACGACGACATGGGCGCGGCGACGCGTCCTTGAAAGAACAAGCGTGAAACAAGTATCCAAGCCAACATGGCCCAACCCGCCACGGGCAAGGCTATTGCGACCACTGCGAGTGATTCGCTCACTTGCAATCTTCGACGCGCGCGCTCAACAAGTTGATGGACTGCGGTCATGCTTGAAGGATAGCCAACAAACCATTTCTAATTTCGAATGGCTAAGATTGGTTGCAATATGAAATCAATTCTTCTTTGTGCAATTCTTTTTGTATATACAGGTCACCCCGCGGCCGCTCAAATAGACAACCAAGCCGAAGCGCTCAAGTTGCAAGAGACCCAGGCGGAGAATCAGAAGTTGCGCGATGAACTCGCCGCCGCCCAGAAGCGCATCAAAGAACTTGAGGCCGCTGCCGCCAAGCCAATCGCCCCGCCGAACTCGCCAACACCCGCTCCAATCCAAGCCAATCCCGCCGCCGATTTCATGGGAAACCCAATCGCTGTTTTGGATTTCTTCAATAAGAAATTTGCTCAAGACATGGCAAAAAAACGGGTGGCTTTACCACAGGAGAAAGACACCAAGGCAACTCGCCAGGTCTATTTGGCAAAGGCCAAAGAGTGGATGGACGCGATCAATCGAACCACCTACTCCATTGATTGGCGCGGTCGAGTGATTGAACTTGGCGCGGAGAATGGCCCAAATCAAGAATTTGAATTTCAATGTATTTCACCTGACAACAAATCGAATTATGGTCGCGTCACATTTGCCAGCATCTTAAAAAGCAACGCGCCGCAACTTGCAACCAAAGTCACGGAGAAAGATGTCATTTGGAAAATGAGCGCCACGCTGGAGCCATTGCTGGAGCTTGCCCCAGAGATGCTGGAGCCAAATACTTTTGACAATCCACCCTTGGTTGGTCCATGTGTCACGTTCAAATTTAAATTGTCAGTTGGAAGGCTTTATACGGAGAAAAACTCCGCGCCTGGCGCTGCCCAGGAAAGCAAGTAAACCACCTACGCCACATTGAACAAAGGAGATTTCTTCTTGCTCGATTGTGGCGGCACTCATACACTACAACATGATGGTTGTTCCTTCCTCAACACACGCAAGCAATGAACCAAACAATGGAAACCGAATTCCATTGACGCAATTATTGCGCGGACAACGAGCGTTGATTGACGCCGACTCGTTGACCACCTTGGCCGAAGCCGACCGATGCCTTCTTCGCGCCATGGGAATTCATGAATCATGTGAATTGAAAGTGTGCAAAGCCGGAGCGCCATGCATTGTTGAAGTTGAACGAACACGCGTCGGATTGTGCGGATCAGTCGCCAGCCAAGTTTTTGTGAAACCCTGCGATGGCTGCCCAGCAGCCTGAAGATATTGAATTGGAACGGGTGTACTCCACCGAGCGTCCTCCGCGCGCGGCGTTGCTGGGTCAACCCAACACCGGCAAGACAACATTGTTCAATCGACTGTGTGGCTCGCGCGCGCGCACCGCAAATATTCCAGGAACCACTGTTGAAAGCCGTGTGGGTCAATGCGCCGCCACGCACGGCGCGCTGGAAATTATGGATCTTCCAGGCATTTACGGATTGAGCCTGGAGGTTCCTGAAAGCAAATTGTGCCGCGATTGTTTAGATGGCCGCATTGGAGATGTTGCGCCGGATGTCGCCGTGATTATTGCCGATGCCACCAATTTTTCCAGGTCATTGCGATTCGCTTCTCATGCGTTGCGCAGAAAAATGCCGTGCGTGATCGCGGTCACGCTCTGTGATGATGCGCGTCGCAAAGGATTCAGCGTGAACGCCGCGGCTCTGTCAGAATGTTTGGGATGCGCAGTGGTGATCACCAGCGGTCGCACTGGCGAAGGCGTAAACGAACTTGCCGACGCCGCATTGCGCGCCGCACTGCACGGAATTTCATTGGAAGCATTCGAAGAACGTCTGCATCATCTGCCCGCTTCCACAGTGAGTGAATCAGAATTGGCCAAGTGGGCCAATGACGTGCTGGCAGAAGTTGCAAGCGGACGCATGTCATCCGCAAGCCGCGTGACTGATCGTGTTGACCGCGCGCTGACACACCCCGTCGCTGGACTTGCGGCATTTATTGTGGTCATGAGCCTTCTGTTCGCCAGTATTTTTTGGCTGGCGGAAATTCCCATGAACGCTCTTGACTTTATTTTTGGAACCACGGGCGATTGGGTACGCGAAACTTTTCCAGAGGGTCCACTGCGCGACTTGTGTGTGGATGGAATCATTGGCGGCGTCGCTGGAACCGTTGTGTTTTTGCCACAAATATGCCTGCTTTTCTTCCTGCTCTCGCTGCTTGAAGACTCCGGCTATTTGGCGCGCGCCGCTTTTGCCGCCGACAAATTCATGCGCCGATTTGGTTTGCCTGGTCAAGCATTTGTGCCACTTCTTTCAAGCCATGCCTGCGCGTTGCCGGGCATTATGTCCACGCGACTTATTCCAGATGCGAAGGATCGCCTGGCCACCATTCTTGTGGCGCCATTCATGAGTTGCACCGCGCGCTTGCCGGTCTATGTCTTGTTGATCTCTCTTTTGTTCACGGGTCGACCGTGGCTTGCGGGCTTGGCATTTGTTGGGTGCTATGCCACGGGCGCCATCGCGGGATTGCTCAGCGCGCTTCTTGTTCGCCGCACATTGCTCAAGGGCCCAGCGCGACCCATGTTGTTGGAGATGCCGCCGTATCGCAAGCCAAGTTTTAAAATTGCATTGTGGGTCATGTATGACCGCGGAGTGCTGTTCATAAAGAACGCGGGCACCATGATCTTGGCCATCTGCGTGGTCATGTGGTGGCTAAGCGCCTATCCCAAGGTTGCGCCATCGGCCGAAGTGTTGAAGATGCGCGCCGAAACAAGTATTGTGGCGCAGCAAGTCAACCCCAATCCTGAACTTGTAAAATCTCTTGAACAAGCGGCTGTTTTGCAACAATCACGCGATCAACAACTTGGCTCCATGGCTGGCAAAATTGGCGTGGTTGCAGAACCACTTTTCCGTCCGCTTGGGTTTGACCATCAACTCACGGTGGCGGTGCTGACCAGTTTTCTGGCCCGTGAAGTTTTTGTAAGCACACTCATGATTATTTCATCAACTGATTCCAATGACGAAGCGTCACTGCTTGAACGTCTGTCGCACAACCGCCGAGCGGATGGAACTTTGTTGTTTACCATTCCAACTGCCGCCTCGTTGTTGGTGTTCTTCACACTGGCCATGCAATGCCTTCCTACGTTGGCGTTGGTGCGTCGTGAAACACAATCATGGAAATGGCCACTATTGCAATTTGCATGGATGAGCGGATTGGCCTGGAGCATGGCGTGGATTGTTCGACAAATACTTTTGACAGGAGGATTCTAAATGCCTTGGGATGAAATCCAATTTTGGATTGTGTCGTTGGTCGCGCTTGCCGGTTTGTACGCGGTGCTTCGACCGTTGCTTCCTTCAAATGGGGCGTCACCATCTTGCCCAAGTTGCACCGCCAAGCCGGGCGTGAAGAAACCCAAACTGACTCCGCTGACCATTTCAAAAGACGCAAAGCGTGATGTCGGCGAAGCCAATCGATGAGCGAAACGCCGCGGAATTTGTCTGAATTTGACGTGGATGTCGCGGTCATTGGCGCGGGCGCCGCTGGCTTAATGACGGCCATTCACGCGGCGCGCGCGGGACATGCAAGCGCCACACTTCAATCCAGCGCCCATGCGGGCACAGACCTCGCACACACAAACACCGGGCTCAACCAAACGCCCTCAGCCTTGCGCGTTGTCGCTCTTGATGGCGCGCCGCGAATTGGAATTAAAATTCTGGTGGCTGGCGGAGGTCGCTGTAATGTGACGCATCATGCTGTGCGCGAGCAGGACTACGCGGGCAGCACCCCCGCTGCCATTCGACGCGTATTGTCGCGCTTCACTGTTGCCGATTGCATTTCTTTTTTTAAAGAGCTAGGCGTTGAACTCAAGCAAGAGGACACTGGAAAATTATTTCCAACCACCGATGACGCGCACACCGTGCTCAACGCCTTGCTGCAAGCCGCGCGTGATTGTGGCGTGGACATTCGCTGGCCCATGCGCGTGCAAAACATCACGCCGCTACCAAATGGAGGCTTTGAAATTGCTGGCGCATGGGGTCAGTTACGCGCGCGCACCGTGGCTTTGTGCAGCGGCGGAAAGAGTTTGCCCAAGTCTGGCTCCGACGGGCTTGGTTTGGAACTGGCCACTTCGCTGGGTCACACTGTCACAAAACATGTCATTCCCTCGCTTGTTCCGCTTGTTGCCGACGCGCACCATTGGGTACGCACGCTCAGTGGACTTACATTGGAGGCTGAAGTTCGCGTTGTTTCTGGAACAGGAAAACACATCACCTCGTTCACCAACTCCATGCTGTTCACGCACTTCGGACTTTCGGGTCCGGCCGTGCTTGATATCAGTCGCCATCTCATGATGGAGCGAACCCGTGATCCAGCCGCGTCGCTGCAATTATGTTTCTTGTCCCATTTGAAACAGAATGCAAAATCAAGTTGCTCACTGGATGACGCCGACGCATGGCTGCTGGAAGCCAAGGCACAAACCGTTTTGTCTCGCCTACGCGAGATGTTGCCCGAGCGACTTGCCAAAACATTGTTGGAAAGCGCGGGCATTGCCAGTGATCGAACAGCCAAACAAATTGACCGCGATCGCCGCCGCTCGCTGGCCCAACTGTTGTGTGGAGCGCCGGTTGAGATTGTCGGCGACCGCGGCTTCACGCACGCCGAAGTGACTGCTGGCGGCGTTCCCTTGGTTGAGTTGAATTTGTCCACCATGGAAAGCCGTAAATGCCCTGGATTGTTTCTGGCTGGCGAAGTCTTGGACGTTGACGGCCGTATTGGTGGATTCAACTTTCAATGGGCTTGGGCCAGCGGATTTGTCGCCGGAGTTTCAATGGCAACTTGGCTGAATTCCTGACTACACTTTCTGAAGCAGATCCCAGAAAGAAGCCGATAGATAAGCGTGTTTTCAACAAAAATAATTCGACGCGTCGCGCCAACACTTTATGGCGTTGTTCATGCTCCGCGCACAGTGCGCGCAAGACCATTTACAACACTCGCCAGAGCGCGCATGCTTCACGCTTGCGGCCTTGCCGTGTGCATGGGTCTCTTTGCCACCACATCCCTCACCGCCGCCGATCTTGCGTCAACCGTGAAAGGATTGATCAACACATCGTCACCTAAAAAAGGAACCACGGCCGTCAGTGTGCGTGGCGACGACGCAATTGAACTCGTGCGTATTAATTCCGACACCGCCATGGCCCCAGCAAGCAATCAAAAATTGCTCATCACTGGCACGGCGCTTCGCCTCTTTGGACCGGACTTTGTATTTCAAACGCGCATGTTGCGCGATGGCGATCGCTTGATCGCAGTAGGCGATGGCGATCCATCTTTCGCGGATCCAGAACTTCTTGCGCGCATGATCCACACGGATAAAGATGGCAAACAACAAAGCGGCATGACGCCGGAGGCATTGCTTGATCTGTGGGTGCAAGGCGCGAAGGCGTCAGGCAT
>CAJACJ010000027.1 GCA_903938205.1 uncultured bacterium | reverse complement strand
TTGTTGGCGAAACTAAACCACATTCCCTTGCCATTGATGGAAGCCACATACCGGGACCGCCGCGCATCAGTCGCGAAAACGCGATCGCCGCCGTGGAGCAAGCGGCGCGACAAGACGCCGATTGGTCAAAGGTTCCCCTTGAGCAAAGACAACAACGTGTACAGCAAGCGCTCACCTTGTTGCGTGAGCATCGCGAAATCATCGCCCTGTTGTTGATGTGGGAAATTGGCAAGCCTTGGCGCCTTGCATGCGCGGACTTTGACCGCTGTGTTGATGGAATTGATTGGTACATGTCCAACATTGAGCGGCAGATGCAGGGGCGCACTCCTTTGCATGGCCCTGTTTCAAATATTGCTTCTTGGAACTACCCGCTCAGCGTGCTGGTTCACTCTGAATTGGCGCAGTTGTTGGCGGGCAATGCCGTCATGGCAAAGACTCCATCACAGGGAGGCTTTCATGCCCTCACACTTTCGCACGCTTTGATGGCGCGCGCGGGTTTGCCTGTGACTTTACTTTCAGGAGTTGGCGGCGAACTCAGCGATGCGCTTATTTCCTCGCCGCAACTTGGCGCGCTTGCCTTTGTTGGTGGCCGATCAAATGGTCGCAAAGCGGCGAGTACCTTGGCCGACCTTCGCCGCAGACACATTCTTGAGCAGGAGGGTCTGAACACTTGGGGCATCTGGAATTTTTCGCAGTGGCCATTGCTTGCGGGCCATCTGAAAAAAGGTTTTGAGTATGCAAAGCAAAGATGCACCGCGTATCCGCGCTATGTTGTGCAGCGCAGATTGTTGCCTGATTTTCTCACCATGTATAACGGCGTCATTGCGTCGCTTCAATTTGGTAATCCGTTCGCGGTGGAATTGGCCACGGACCCGCTGCCTAATTTGGACTTTGGTCCCGTGATTTCGCAATCCAAGGCCAACGATCTCCGCGCCCGTTACGACGAGGCCATCAACGCTGGCGGTATTCCACTGATCCACGGCGATCTTCGCGCCGGTCGTTTCATTCACGGCCAGGATCAATCGGCGTACGTCGCTCCGGCTTGCGTGCTGAATCCTCCATCGGCATGGTCATTTCATCACAGTGAACCGTTTGGACCAATCGACTCGATTGTGATTGTGGACACCGAATCAGAGTTGCTTTCGGCGATGAATGTTTCAAACGGCGCGTTGGTCGCTTCGATTGCAACTGACGATCCCGCGTTTGCCGAGCGGCTGAGACCCGATGTGCAGTCCTTCAAGTTTGGGGTGAACACTCCGCGCAGTCGTGGCGACCGCGAGGAAGTGTTTGGCGGACGAGGCGCCTCATGGCGTGGCGCGTTTGTTGGTGGCGACTTGCTCATCCATGCTTTCACCGAGGGCGAGCATTCTCTCTACGGAAACTTTCCCAACGGATCTTTGTATCCACACAATGCCTGAATATTTCCAACATGCGATGCCAGTAACTTTCCAACATGCAATGCCAGTCAGCTTTCCTACATAGCGGCGGACGGTGCCGCACTTTCAATCGCGCCATCAAGAAGCGCGTGGAGTTTCTCTAATGCACCAACAACTCATCGCATCTATTTTCGCCGTGGCGCTACTTTCACTTGCAGCGTCCACCATCGCCCTCGCCACCCGACCACGCGAGGCGTACCGCGGGTTCTGGCTCATGCTTGGTTTGTGGGGCATTCTTGATGGTGTGATTGTGTGGCCATCGCTGTTGCAAGAGCCAATGACGCTGGCTGACATGCGCGTTGTGCTTGGAATAAATTTACTTCTGCAATGCATTTACTTGCCCACTGGAATAATCATGGCCACGCGCGCCAAGCCACTCGTGAAGGGATTTGGCTTTGGCATATTGGTGTCAGCGATTTCGCTTGGCATTATTGATGCCATCTTTTATTTGCGCGCGAGCGGGCAATAGAATTGATCGATATTCAGCGAATAGCAGAAGGTCAATTTTTTTCTTGCGCCTGATACGCTTTGGCGATGATAAATTTCGGTGGCAATATCGAGCTGATGTTGCTTGGAGTGGTGATGATGGCATTGGGCTGCGGAGACAAGCAAATGCAGACTCAATCGAGCCTGGCTTCGCAATCAAGTCAACTCGTACCCACTCCTAATCCCGCACCTGCCGCAACGGCCTCGCCCTTTGCGTGGGCCGAAGTTCTCGAAAAGAATCCCGATCCCAAGGTTGTCACCGATGCGGATTTTCTCAAGCGAATCACGGAAACAAAGTTGCCGTGGCGAGTGAAGGACAAAGCAAGTGGCATGGAAATGTTGCTCGTGCCGCCAGGAAAGTTCATGATGGGTGCAAGCCCCGATGATGAGATCCCGCTTGAAGTTGAAAAGATTCTGGCGGAGAATGCTCCGCAGTACAAACACTCTGAACGACCTCAGCATGAAGTCACGATCACCAAGGCGTTTTATCTTGGTCGCACCGAAGTGACGCAAGAGCAGTGGATGAAGGTGATGGGAGAGAATCCAAGTTTGTTCCAACAATCAAATGCCACGTGGATCGCTGAGGTTTATTTGTCAAAGCCATTTGCCGATTGGACAGGCATCAAAATGACTGCTGAAGAAGCGAAAACCAGGGCAGATTCAGCGGCAAACGCAGTCAAATTCAATCCTGCGGAAATGATTTCGTGGGACGATTGTCAGAAGTTCTGCGCCAAGACGGGAATGATTCTTCCAACCGAAGCGCAGTGGGAATATGCGTGCCGAGCAGGCGTCGACAAAGCGACCTACGGTGAACTTGATCAGATCGGGTGGAACTTCGACAATGCGAATCTGACGACACATTCGGTCGGTCAGAAAGAACCCAATGCACTTGGTTTCTACGACATGATCGGCAATGTTCATGAGTGGTGTCAAGATTGGTACGAAGGCGACTATTACAAATCCTGCGCAGGCGGTGTGGTTGATCCAACGGGTCCAGCTCAGAGTGAACTTGGCGCGCGCGTCCTGCGCGGCGGGGGGTGGCACTTTTACGCCAGCTTCTGCCGTGCCTCGAACCGCATCTACAACACCCCAGGCTTCCAGTACTACCTTCTCGGTTGCCGTTTCGTGAGGACTGTCGATTAAACTTTTTCCTTTATCCCTTTTACCCTTTATCTTTTTTCCACTTTGACTTCTCCAAACATTGGCGTCCACCATGGTTTGGTGGCTGTGAAGGCAGCAAGGCTTTTTCGCCAACGGGCCGAGGAATGTTTTGAAAGTCAGATAAGCCCAACGCCGAACTGGAAGCAGGGCTTGGAATAAATTTGCTTCTGCAATGCATTTACTTGCCCACTGGAATAATCATGGCCACGCGCGCCAAGCCACTGGTGAAGGGATTTGGCTTTGGCATATTGGTGTCAGCGATTTCGCTTGGCATTATTGATGCCATCATTTATTTGCGCGCGAGCGCACAGTAGAAACCGACGAGGCGGAACATTTCGCCACGGATGAAGCGGCGTAGGCAAGCGACACGAAGAGATCCTGCGAAGGATCTTCTTGATTTTTAGTTCAAATTCACAAATTGCCGCGGCGACCTTGCTCCATCTCAAGCGACTCAAACAGCGCTTTGAAATTGCCTTTGCCAAAGCTTTGACTTCCGCGGCGGCAAATGATTTCAAAGAACATGGTGGGGCGTTGTAT
>CAJACJ010000026.1 GCA_903938205.1 uncultured bacterium | reverse complement strand
GTGGCCGCCATTCCCAAAACGGTGTGTGAAAATACATATGCGCGACCGCGGCGGTCGGCAACGTTCGCCCACACAATCCCGCCAATGGGTCGAGCGAAATAGCCCACGGCGAAAATGGCGAAGGCTTTCAATGTGGCGGAGGCGGGGGATTCCGCTGGAAAAAATGCAGCGCCAATTTGTGGCGCAAACACGGCAAAAATCACAAAATCGTAGAACTCAAATACGCCGCCAAGCGCCGAGATAAATGTGGTTCGCCAAAGCGGTGCGTTCATAACGCAACCGTACCACGGGGGCGGGCTTACATTCGCATTAGCAATTCTTCAACGGCCTTGCGTCGATCGGCCGCTGAATCACCTGAATCGCTTCCAACAGGAGCCACCACACGCGAAGGCGGATTGCCGCTGATAATGCGGGAGCCCTTGCTAAATGTGATATACGAAATTGCCCAAGACATAAAAACCAGAATTCGATTATTGAAACCCACCAGCAAAATTAAATGCACAAACAACCACGCCAACCATGCAATGAGTCCATGAAACTTCAGGCCCGCAACTTCCGCCACCGCTTTGGCGCGGCCAATAGTTGCCATTGAACCCTTGTCAAAATATTCAAACTTTCCGCGCTCCATTATTTGCGTGCTATTTGTGTTGTTTATATTTGACGTTGTATTCAGCGCGTGGCTTGTTGTTTTGCGCACGCCAGCCCGCACTTCGCGCGCAATTATTTTTGCCACAAATTGACCCATTTGTGTTGCCGCCGGCGCAACTCCAGGAACTGCGTGCCCGGTTTTGGAGCACTTCATGGACGCCATGTCGCCAATCACAAAAACATTTGGCGCGCCCATGACCGAGCAATCTGGTTCCACCAACACGCGCCCATTGCGATCCAATTTTGCGCCAAGCGATGCGCCAAGCGAGTTCGCCTTCACGCCCGCAGACCACACAATAGTGTTGGCGCGAATAGTTTCGCCGTTCACCACCACGCCAGTTTCATCGACATGTGTGACGGACTGTTTAAGGCGAATCTCCACGCCAATTTTTTCCAGCGCCTTCAACGCGGCGTGTGAAGAACTTTCGCTCATGCTTGGCAGAAGTCGATCACCCGCCTCGATTAAAATAACGCGCGCGTTTTTTGCATTGAAGCGGCGATAGTCCTTGGAAATAGAATCAACACCAAGTTCCTTAATGGCGCCAGCAAGTTCAACACCCGTGGCGCCACCGCCCACCACAATAAAAGTTAAGTGTTCGCGCAGGGCAACTGGATTGGTCTCGGCTTCGGCGTCCTCAAAGGCACGCAGAATTTTATTGCGAATAATCATGGCGTCATCAAGCGTCTTCATTCCAGGCGCAAATGGCGCCCATTGATCGTTTCCAAAATAACTTGAACTCGCGCCCGCGGCCAAAATGAGATAATCAAAGCGCGCGCTTCGTTTGTTGGAAAATGTAATGCGGCGCGCCGCGCAATCAATGGATACAACTTCGTCGTTAAACACATAGGCGTTTGCCTGCTTGCGAAAAATACGGCGAATGGGAAACGCAATGTTGGAAGTTGGAAGCACAGACGTGGCCACCTGATACAGCAGGGGTTGAAACAAGTGGTGATTTTCCTTGTCAATCAACACCACATTCACCGGCGCCTTGGCCAGCTCCTGTACCGCGGCAACCCCGCCAAATCCACCACCAATAACAACGACTATGGGTGCGTCAATATTTGGTTTTGTCATTGGGCAATTCGCATATGGTGGATGGTGGGGTGTATCACGCGTGCGATTGTAGGCATGTGTTGGTGGGCGCCGTTAAGATTGATATCGCAAGACACGAATAATTTTGCGATGGAATTCACGGGCACCACCCGAACCCACACAGCAACCGAAGGAGAAACAATAATGAAAAACTTTGTCATCGCCGCATCACTCATGCTTGCATTAGGCGCCTGCGCAACACCGCATTCAAAGCAGGTGCGTGAAGACGCGCATGATCGATACGACCGCGCCAACGCGCAGGTGGTGTTTGATCAGGCCAACCAAAGTTTTCACGCCGGCCAATTTGAAGCCGCGCTGGGTCACATTGACAAGGCCATTGTGCGCTATCCAAAAGATGGAAATTACGAAGTCATGCGTGGACGAATTCTGTTGGAGATGAAACGCACCGACATGGCGCGCGAAGCCTTTATGAAGGCGGCCACGCTTTCACCAACTTCCGCTGATCCTCACTACTACATGGGAATAGTTTTGCAGCGTTGGAACGAGCTGGACAAAGCCGCGGCGGAATACGCCAAGGCGTTTGAGTTGGCGCCGTCGCAGTTGCAATATGTTGCTGCATAGTGTGAAACACTGATCGCGGCGGGTCGATTGAATGACGCCGAAAAGACATTGCTTACCGTGAAAAAAACATTTGAGTTCAGCCCCGTGCTTGATCGCATTCATGCGGATCTTGCGGGCCAGCGCGGTGATTTAAAAGAGCGCGAGAAGTGGTTAACCGCCGCACGTTTGCGCACCGAGCCAACCAAGGCGCAACATCTGGTTGAAGAAATTGCCGTGACTCGATTTGAGCAGGGCAACTGGGTGGGCTGCATTGATGCGCTTGAAGATGAGGCGCTGAAAGATTCCGCAAAATCCACCGAACT
>CAJACJ010000025.1 GCA_903938205.1 uncultured bacterium | reverse complement strand
TCGATCAACAGATCGAAGTGATCGAGGCGAAAATAGACGCCGAACTGTTCGCAGATGAATTGCGAACCATGCGCCAAGCGCGCGAAAGTTTGTTGCAAAAAACATACGCCAATCTCACGCCGTGGCAAACCGTGCGCGTGGCGCGCCATCCGCAGCGCCCGCAAACGTTGGATTATGTGCGCATGATTTGTCGCGATTGGTCGGAGTTGCATGGTGACAGGCGCTTTGGCGACGACGCCGCGCTGATCACCGGCTTCGCGCGCATTGGAAGTTTGAAGTGCTTGGTGGTTGGCCATCACAAAGGGCGCTCCACCGAGGAGCGCATCAAGTGTCGCTTCGGTTGCGCTAATCCAGAGGGATACCGCAAAGCCCTTTTAAAAATGAAGTTGGCGGAAAAATTTCACTTGCCCATTGTCACGCTCATCGACACGCCGGGCGCATATCCCGGTCTTGATAGCGAGCAACGTGGACAAGCGGAAGCCATTGCCGTGAATCTTCGCGAGATGAGTCGCTTGCGCACGCCAATTGTGTGCGTTGTGATTGGCGAAGGTGGTTCCGGCGGCGCGCTTGGAATTGGCGTGGGCGATCGCATTGCCATGTTGCAACACAGTTGGTATTCCGTGATCAGCCCCGAAGGTTGCGCGGCCATTTTGTGGAAGAAGGCCAATGAGCAAACAAATAATTCCGCGGCGCAAGCGCTTGCGTTGACCGCAGAGTGCAATTTAAAAAATGGCTTGATCGATGCCATCATTCCAGAACCAAATGGCGGCGCCCATCGCGATCCGCAAGCGACAGCGGAGCGACTTCAAGGTTGGATTGTGGATTCCATTCGTGAGTTGCAGCGCCTTGCGCCGGACACACTTGTGCGCCTGCGATTTGAAAAAATACGCAACATTGGCTCACATAACTGCGCTTCTCCCGCGTAACGGGGTTGACTTGCGCGGTTGTGGCAAGGACAATCGAACACCCTTCATTTGAAGCGGATTGCAGCCATTGGTGAAAGCCGGGGCGGTCATAGTAAATTTGCATTAAGAGGATTTCATTCGTGTCTAAAAAGAAGCCAGAGAAAAAAACGACGAGCAAGAAAACTTCTGGCTCTTCAAAACCGACCGCCAAAAAATCTTCGCCCAAGTCCAAGGTGACGGTCGTCAAGAGTTCCAAGATGGTTGCGAAGCCCGCGTTTCCATCGCCGCCGCCAACCAAGAAACATCCCAACCGCGTGCCGCCTCCGCCCATCGGCAAAAATGCGCCGCGCCCCATGCCCAAGCAATCCGCGCCGGAAGAGAAGGGCAAGCGCACACCAAAGATTGACATGTCCACCGCGCGCTCAGTCGCTGCGACGGCCATCACGCAGAAAGCAGATCAAGCTGGATATGTTGTGATCAATGGTCGCCGCGTGCGCATGATTAGCAGCAAGGGAATGGACAAAGGCAAGAAGAAAAAGTCCAAGCTTCTTGGTGCAGCTGACAAAGTGAAAGCCGCGCAGGAGATTGACATTCTCAGTATTAAGACGCGCTTGACCAGCAAGGAGTTGTCCGAGCACCGCGGCATTTTGATCGCGCGCCGCAACGAACTCATTGGCCGCGTGGAGGGTCTTGAGGATGAGGCTCTGCGCTCAAATGGTGGCAATCTCAGCAATATGCCGCTGCATATGGCCGATGTTGGCACGGACACTTTTGATCAAGAATTCGCGCTCAATCTGGCCGCGTCCGACCGCGTGAAGTTGGCGGAAATTGACGAGGCCATTTCGCGCATCGATGACAAATCGTATGGCGTGTGTCAATTGACTGGCAAGCCAATTCCAAAGGCGCGTCTTGATGCGAACCCCTTGGCCAAATACACCGTCGAGGCGGCGCTGATGATTGAGCGAGGCGTGGCTCGTTGAGTTCCAACTCTTCAGCAATCGCAATTTCATTCACTCCGGCTTGTCGATCCAAATCCGCTTGGGTCACGTTGTTGATTGTCTTCACGCTTGGACTTGCGCTTGATCTCACTACAAAAAGTTGGGCCTTTCGTTACGTCACCGATGAGCCTGTTGAACTTTCCTACGATGACATTGCGGGCAACCCTTCGTATCGACTTCCATTTCACACGGGCGTGAAGGTTCTTCCGTGGGACTTGCTGGACTTGCGCTTGGTGCTCAATCACGGCGCCGTGTTTGGTTTGGGCCAGCAAAAGCGAGTGGTGTTCATAGCCTTCACCATCATTGCGGTCACCGCGGCCATGTGGATTTTTGGCTGGTGGACAGACGCAAAAAATCGCGTGGCGCATATTGGAATTGGGCTTGTTTTAGCGGGTGGAATAGGCAATTTGTACGATCGCTTGGCCTACGGCGCGGTGCGCGACTTTCTATTCATGACACCGCGTTGGCACTTGCCATTTGGATTTCATTGGCCAGGTGGCAGCACCGAATTGTTCCCGTGGATTTTTAACGGCGCAGACATGATGCTGCTTTTGGGCATGGCTATTTTATTGATCAACGCGCAGCGACAAGAGGCAACGCCAAAAGCTGAGAAGGATTCGGAAGCGCCTCCTGCTTCAATTCAATAGCGCGCTCAACGGTGTATGGTCCAATGGCGGTCCGTCGAATCGCGGTGCAATAGCCATCACCACCAAGCGCTACGCCAAGATCATGCGCAAGACTGCGCACATAAAAACCTTTATCGCAACGAATAGCCAGACGCACAATGGGCCACGCGAATGAAAGCATGGAGAGTGCATGCACATTCACCATTCGCGCCGCAAGCACAACCTGCTCGCCACTGCGCGCAATGTCATAGGCCCGTCGCCCTTTGATTTGCTTGGCGCTAAACGCCGGCGGCATTTGCGGATACGCGCCAGTGAATTGTTTCAACGTCAACGTCACTTGGTCCGCTGTTGGTGGGGGCGTGGTGCGCACGTACTCAACGCGTTCACTCTCGCTGTCCAGCGTTGGTGTTGTCGCGGAAAGATCAATCGTGGTTTCATATTGCTTTTCAAGATCCATCAACATATTGATGCTGCGCGTGGCGGAACCCACGGCAATAATGAGCACGCCCGTGGCCAGGGGATCAAGCGTGCCAGCATGACCGGTTCGCAAGCCGCCCATGCCGCGGCGAACCATTTCCACGGCGCGCATGCTTGAAACGCCCAATGGCTTGTCAATAATTAAAATTCCGCTTGGATTTGTTGGGGGTTGTTGCGTCATGGAAATACTTGTGGGGGCAGTCTAAGGTGGCTTGGATTGAAAGCGGTTTGAAATATTTTTTTGACTGTCTGATTTTGCGTGCTATCTTTGTCATTCATTCAAATTGGCAATTCCATCATGAACCTATTGATTCACATTTGTCACACATTGTCCAAACTGCGCAGCGGTTCCTTTATGGTTCTTGCGCTGGCCGGCGCTCACATCATTGCCGCGTGTCAATCCGTTCCCGCGCCTGAAACTCCACGCGAACAGGCGTCGGATTTAATCCGCGAGGCGGAAAGCAGCGGAACCATTGTCCTTGTGGTTATTGCGCTCGTGGTGGCGTGGATGGTTCTGCTGGGCTTCATTGGACGGATTACCAAAGTAAAAAATTCTTAATGGATCGTCGCATGATTGCCATGCGATATTAAAAATTCACAAACAAAAAACGGAGGTCAAGCCTCCGTTTTTGTTGGTAGTCGGGCTGGCGGGATTTGAACCCACGACCTTTTGACCCCCAGTCAAACGCGCTACCAAGCTGCGCTACAACCCGAGTTTTTTTCGGCGAGTGCTCGCCGAATTCGCCAACATCACGCGTCAAAAAGATGCGTGATACGAAAGCGGACAAGGTGGGATTCGAACCCACGATACGGTTACCCGTATACAGCATTTCCAATGCTGCTCCTTCAACCGCTCGGACACCTGTCCAGTGGAGGGAACACTATAGCGAAGAAGTCCAGTTTGATTATGGCGCCGTGACAGGATTGGGGGCGCTGTTTGCGCTTTCTGAAAGCACGGAAGCGGGCTGAATTGCTGCAACAGGCACGCCCCAAGAAATTTGAGAGGCAATTTCAGTTTTTTTAAAAATATAAATTTGACCCAGTGTTGAAAAGTCCTGGGTGCCTGGCGCGGAGACGGCAATGATGTCTCGCGTGCAAGCCAGTGCGGCGCCAAATTCACTGTTGGCGACGGGCTTGGCTTGAACCAACTGCACCACAAATTCTTCCTCCATAGGATTGGATCCCGTTTTAATTTGGTAGGCGTACACGGCCCCAGCTTGCTTTTGATCGTTGATGGATTTCTTTGGCGCTCCGATGACAAAATGTGTATCTGCAATTCCAACAGCGGATCCAAACTCATCATCGTCGCTTCGATCCTCTATGAATTTTGTAGGATCGGACCTGTCCTTTATTTTGGCGGAAATATATTGAACAGGCATCCACGCAGAATCGTTCACTTCATAAACATTCACTGATCCACTTCTCAATAGGCCTCCTTCGCTGTCACCAGGTGTTCCAGCAAGCGCCACGCTGCCTTTAATGCAAACTGCCGATCCAAAATGATGGGCTGGTCCGTTTCCACTAATGGTGTTGTTATCGCCTTTAAAAATGGAGTTGCCAGTTTGGGAAATACTGACGCTGTCTTGGTTTGGCCAACCAGATTTACGCCGAAGATAAATATAGGCTTTGCCCGCTCCCACTTGCTGTGAGGCGCGCGCGGACTTTGCTCCGACAATGGCTTGGGCTCCCTCAAGAAAAAGTGCGCACCCAAATTCAGCATTTGCAATGTAGGGGTCGGGTCGCAATAGATCGCCTTCATTCAAATTCCCATCGCTGTCGCGCATCCATGTTGCAACAACGCCATGCAAAGCAATGGTTCGATAGTTTGAAAATCGATCAATTGGCCTAGTTGTTGTTACATCTCCAGGGGCAACATATAAAGGTGTGAATGGAGCGCCTGCAAGAAGCGTTTCGCGATTAATTGCAACAGTGCTGCCGAGCTTGGAATTGGCCGGCAAATCTTGGCGAGAGTAGGCGCCATCAAAATTCCAGTCATTTCCGTTTTTAGATTTCTTCCACATATAAACCACGCCGGCATTTATTTTGTTATCCACTTTTGTGTGGGGCGCGCCAACCGCAATGAAATTGCCTCCAGGTTCAATGGCCACGGCGGTTCCGTAATTGTCACCGCTGTGAAGACGTGGGGGAATTAATTGAATCGGCGCGGTGTTGGAATGAGCCAAGTCAAATACCCAGACCGCGCCACCGCCGGATGTGTTTGGCGCTCCAACCACCAAGGTGTTCAGTGTCAAGGCAATGGCCTCGCCAAATCGGTCGTCGGGTTGTTGTGAAGGAGATTTTACTATTTTATTTTCAGCGTGTCTTTCTAAAATGCCATTTGCTGGCTCTTCACGGCGATTGGGCGTTAGTTGCGCTTGGCCTTGCGCCAGTGGATAAAGCGGAGGGGGTTGGTCTTGGGTGCAAGACAGCACCATGCCACTGGAAATCACGACAGCAAGTAAGAGAGGGAATACAAAATGAGTGACCGGTTTATTTTGCACGTATTCAGTCTATCGGCATCAATAAATTTTTTTCTTGGCGAACTTTACGAAAGTGCTCGACTATGCTTTGACCATGTCAATTCGAACACCTTTCATTTCAATGGTTTCGGCAGCGTTGCTTACCATCGTTGTGCTTGCGGCTTTCGCCATTGCCTACGATGACACGACTTTGAATTCAGGAAATTTTATGAAAAATACACAAAGATCTATCTCTCGCGCTGGATACAACATCAATCCACTGACCAAAGAGCAGGTGGAAATATTGGCCAAGAAATTGACGCCGGAACAATACAAAGTGACGCAGAAATCTGGGACTGAGCCCGCATTTTGCGGAACTTTGCTCGACAATAAAAAAGACGGCGTGTATTGCTGCGTGGTTTGCGGATTGCCTTTATTTTCAAGCGAAAATAAATTCAATTCAAAAACTGGTTGGCCAAGTTTCTTCGCGCCCTTTGACACGGATCATGTTGGTTATAAAAAAGATAATGA
>CAJACJ010000024.1 GCA_903938205.1 uncultured bacterium | reverse complement strand
TCAGACAACGCACCCCACGCGAGCGGGGCTCGCGTGGGTGCTAAACTCGCTTTGTGGTGCCACCCTTTCTGCGACGCGGGAATTGTGGGGCTTGTGCGGGTGCTCAATTCGCTTGTGGTAGCAGCCATGATCACGCAGTAGCGCGAGTTGCTTAAGCGCCCGTGGCTTCATCTGCGAAATCATCTAGCCTGACGCCATGAGCAGTACGCAACTGAACAGCGAACATAAACAACCAGATCACTTTCGCGTGATTGGCTCCATTGGCGCGACTGGAATTGTGGTCGCATCCATGGTGGGCAGCGGAATATTTTCACTCACCGGACAATTTGGCGCCAAGCTTGGCACCGCGGAAAATATTCTTGCCGCTTGGATCATTGGCGGAATACTCGCTTTGTGTGGCGGTCTATCGCTTGCAGAACTTGGCGCCATGATTCCATGTTCTGGCGGCAGCGTTGAGTTTGCGCGCCGCGCATTCGGACGCACCACTGGATATTTGGTGGCCATGGTCACCATTTTGTGCGGCTACTTTCTTTCGCTGGCCGTTGTGGGATTGCTGTTGGCGCAATATGTGAACCAACTTCTTCCCACACCGCTGAATATAAATCTGATTGCCGCGCTCACTATTCTCGCCGCGTTCGTGTCACAACTGTTTGGACTACACGCGGGTTACAAATTCAACACGGCGCTTTCGATTATTAAAATTGGATTTATCGCGCTCTTTGTATGCGCGGGACTTTTCTGGCCAGTTCAATCGCGTATGGTCGCGCCTGCTTTGACAGAGGCGGCCACCTATCCAGGAATTATTTCTGGCGCCGTTGCAAGCGCGACGCTTGTTGTCAGCTTCGCGTATTTGGGTTGGTCTACTGGCGCGGATATTGCGGGCGACATCAAGCGGCCAGGTCGCAATGTTCCGCGATCCATCATTAGCGCAATCGTGCTGGTCTTTGCGCTGTATATCGGCGTGAATCTTGTGTTTCTGCGTGTGATTGATCCGGCCGCCATGCTTGAAACAAATGGCGCGCCAATGCAAGCCATTGGTGGCGTGGCCGCGCGCTTGATTTTTGGAACCGCCATGGGAGACGCAATGACTGGCATGATTGCGCTGCTGTTTTTTTCAACACTTGTTTCAGGCGTGATCACCGGCGCGCGCATACTTGAGTCCATGGCTCATGCGCGCGAGATTCCTGCGTGGACGGGCGTGCGCAAAGACAATGGGGTTCCTACGCGCGCGCTTATTGTGGTCACCGTCGCCAGCCTTGCTTCACTAGCGATTGGAAATCTTGATGACATTCTTGGGCTGCTCACGGTGCTGGTGAATGTGTTCTCGTCGCTCTCCGTTGCCGCGGTGCTTGTTCTGCGCCGAACCATGCCCGATGCGCCGCGCCCCTTCCGCGTGCCGTTGTATCCAGTGACGCCGATTATTTATATGGCGCTCGCTGGCTGGAGCATTGCGGCAAGCGTGATGGACGGCGGATTGAATGCAATCATTGCCTCAATCGCCGCAGTTGTAATTCTTTTGCTCATCAAACCATTTCTGACAATTGGTTCGAAGTGCTAAACTAAATACTTGAAGGCGCAGCGCAATGTTTGCAATGCGCCACGCGCAAGATGTGCACTCCATGAAGGAACGCAATATGAAACACACCATGCCAACTTTGTACGCCACAATCTTGGTCGCCACGTGCGTGCTAAATGCGCCTTGT
>CAJACJ010000023.1 GCA_903938205.1 uncultured bacterium | reverse complement strand
GGATGAAAATCACCGATGTTCAACCAAAATTTGCCAAAGGTGAATTGTGCGGAGCAAACACAGGCGTTGATATTGGTTGCGTTGCGCGTCTTTCCACTCGCACAACATGTCCCGCCACCGTTGATGCAGCAAAGCCTGCGCCACAGACTGCGCCTGGTGCAGTGTCAGGTCGTGGCGAAATAGATGAATTGGAATTTGCAGTTCGTGACAATGCGTCTTCAACTCAGACCGGCGCAACTTCTGCGTCATCCATACCGCCCAATTCCCAAGCGCCTGTGGCAACAGACACGCATTCCGCCAAACCTATTTCTAGTCCGCCCTACACCGCGGCTATTTTTATAAAGAACCGCTGCAAAGATATTGCGGGTGACAAGGTTTCTATTTTAGAAGACATGATGGTGGCGCGGCTTGAAGGCGCGTGCTTTAAAATTATTTCGCGCGAGGATGTCATCAACAGCCTCTCCAAGTTCGCCACGGGTGGACCCAACCAAGGAACACAAGCCACGCTGACGGGTGAGGCAAAAACAGTTCGCGACGCAATTGAGGTGTTGCAAGGCGGCGCCGAACGCTACGAGGACTTGGACAAACTTCTTTCAAATCAATCTTCGGCAACCGCGCTTGCGGGCAACATGGGTTGTCAATACGTGTTGATTGGTTCGCTCACTTCGTTCGACAACAGCGTGAAGAATTTTCAAGACGAACGCCTGGGTGTGAAGACGGAAAATATCACGTACACGCTCACTGGCACCTACAAAGTGTTGGACACATCCTCTGGAAAAATGTTTATTTCAGGTGAAACTTCTGGCATTGAAACCTATCGCAACACGCAAAATTTGAACACGCAACTCACGCTCACTGGTCCGCTTTTCAAGCAAGTTGCCGATGGAATGTGCCAGCAATTGCTTGCCAAATGCGAGCAACGCAAAGTGGTCGCGCCTACGGATAGTGCCGCAAGTGGGCTTTCGATTGTGTGCACCATGCAAGACCTGACTGTTCCTGAACTGGTCAAAAATGAAACGGGCAATTACGTGTTCACTGGCAATAACTTGAACATGCAACCCACGCAACTTTCCGCGGTTGTCGAACTTGATGGCGTGGTGATTGGTTCCGCGCCAAGTCCAAGCATGGCGCCGCTTCCCGCCACAGCGGGCATGCACAAACTATCCGTGAGCCGCGCAGGTTTTAAGACATGGCAGAAGACCATCAATGTTCGCGCTGGCGCGCCCACCGAGTTGATCATTCCATTGCAATTGGACGCGCCAAGCTATGAGCGCTGGCTCACCAACACCGCGTTCCTGCAGAATGTGAAGGAGAAGCAGCAACTCACCGACGCGCAGGTTGAGCAAATGAACGCCTTCGCGCAATACTTGCGCAACTCCAAAATGTCCGTGGATTACAAGGTGAATACCACGCAGGCGCCTGTGACTATTTATCCCGGCATTCTTGGTGGACAAATTATTCCGTGATGTCTGCATGAGTGATTCTGGTGCAAGCTTTATAAGAATCGCCAAGCAGCGCGCGTGCACGTTGGAAATTTTTTTGCGTGTCGCTGCGTTGTTGTTGTCCATGATTGCCATGCCGGGTTGTGGCTATGACTCAAAGATGAAGTCGACCATGATGGAGTTTGATCAAGGACAATTTTCGTCCGCCGCCACGCAAATCACCCCATTGATGGCGGAATATTCGCTGCAAGATTCTGATGGAGATGGCAAGTCCGACGCGCCCATCAATGGCGTTGTGTTTTATTTAGATGGCGGAACAATTCAGCAAGCCGCCGCGCAATATCCCGCAAGTGTGGCCACGTATGAATCCGTGTGGAATGAAATTTCTCCTTACTTGGATGAGAAAGCGGAGACCAAAGTCACCGAGGAGGTGGCGGCGGCTCTGACAAATCAAACCATTCGCACGTACCGCGGAACAGGCGTGGACCGCATCATGTTGAACACGTATCAATCGCTGAATTATTTCGCGCTTGGGAAGCCAGAGAAGGCCGCTGTGGAATTGCGCCGCGCGCAAAATTGGCAAACGGATTTCGTGGAGAAAAATCAAGCCCAAATAGAAAAAGAAACAAAAGCCTTTGAAGAGTCTGGGAAAAAGAACGGATACGACGCCAACAAAACCTTAGATGATCCTGGTTTTCAAGCAGTGATCAATGCCAATTACGGAACGCTGCGTGAAATGCGCGGCTATAGCAATTATGAAATTCCTTATTCAACGTACTTGCGCGCGGTGAATCGCTTTGCAACGGGACAATTTGAACAAGCTCGGACCACGTTCAAGCGCGTGGCCGAAATGTTGCCCGCACCCGCAAACGAAGAAGCATTGAAAGATGTTGACATGGCGGGCAACGCGGCCAACGGACAGACGCCCGCGCAATGTGTGTTTGTATTTGTGGAGGCTGGCCGCGCGCCTTCATTGAAAGAGTTGCGTTTGGATATACCCTTGTTCATCGCGCAGGTTCCCTATGTTGGCGCCGCGTTTCCGCTGCTTGAAATGCACAACGAGCCCTCGGTCACCAGCTTCACCGTGAGCGCCGCGGACGTAGTGACCAACGCTGCCTTGCTCACCGATATGGATGCGGTGGTCGCGCAAGATTTCAACGCCCGACTTCCTGGAATTATTATTGCCACGCTGGTTTCAAGCGCAAGCAAAGCCGCCGCCACATACGGTTTGCAGCAGGGCATGGGAAATTGGGGTTCGATTATTGGTGCCGTATATCAAGTCGCCGCAAATTCCGCGGACTTGCGCTGTTGGCTGACGCTTCCAAAACGAGTGTTGTGGTGCCGAGTGAATCGTCCGGAGTCCGGCGTGATTTCAATCACAATGTCTGATGGAAAAACAATTGGTCCTGTGTCAATTCCATCGTCGCCAGTCACCGTGATTCGTGTTCGCACTGTGAACGCGGGAACCGATCCAGCTGTCATGACCTTCACCATTTCAAACTCTGGATGAACTATTCTGAAAGAACGATCGTCAAGCTTTAGGAGAAATCAACATGCCACGTCTATTTCAAATTGCCTCACTCACTTTCGCACTGGCCGCGTGCAACACCATGAACACGGTTGTTCCAATTTCCAATGCTGCTCCAGGTACGCCAGGATTTAAGCAGGTAATTACAAACAGTTGGCTGAATTCCAAATCTAATGTCACCGATGTCAAAGAAGATGTTGTGAACGGCGACCAAAAGCGCGTGCAATTGTCGGTTTACAGCGATCAAGCAACCCCACAAAGTATTTCATATCGCTTTGAATGGTTTGATGCCAATGGCATGCGTATCACTGGCGCCGCGCAAGCGTGGCAGACGCAACGCATCATGCCCCGAGAAACCATCATCGTCACTGGTATTGGTCCAACACCAACCGCCACGCAATGGCAACTGCAATTACTTGACACCAATCTTCCTTGGACACAATAATTCAATCCATTTTAAAGGAGCATTTTCATGATCACTATTCGCAACACCATTGTCTTGACTTCAGTAGCCACCTTTGCATTGTGCGCCGCGTGCACGCCGGCGCGCCGCATTGATTCGCGCGGCAACGAGGTGATTACCTCCACCAATAAAGTGGATGTCCAAGATTTTAATTTGGCGGCGGACAAACTTGTACAAAGCATGACGGTGTCAGGCGTGTTCGCCAAGTCGCCAAATCAGCCGGCTATTTTGGGTATCAGCCGCATCACCAACGACACGTCGGATCAATTTGACACGGATGAGTTGATTAAAAAAATTCGCATAGCGCTGTTGCAAACAGGCAAGGTTCAAATTAGCACCACGGAAGGCTTAGGCGGAAAACCTGAGGATCCCATGGCCAAAGGCACGAAGGACATGCGCGAATTTCAAAGTGGAAAGAGCAATGAAATGCCACGTATGACCGATTTCACATTGACCGCAAAGATTCTTGAGAACAGCGTGAGCGCGGGGGATACCAAGCAAACTTCGTTTATTTTTCAAATGAGTTTGACCGACACCAACACTGGC
>CAJACJ010000022.1 GCA_903938205.1 uncultured bacterium | reverse complement strand
GACAAAGTAAAACTGATGAATCATGCTCACCGGAATGGCCACCAAAAACAGCGTGACCAAAGGCTGCAATCGAATTTCACCCAGGGCCTCCGCCCATGCCATGCGCTGCTTGGGTGATTTTGCGGGCGGCGTGTGCGGCAAAGTCAAGCAATACACGGCCATAACCAAACCCAAGATGGCGCTCAACTGAAAGGCGACGGCGCGCCCCGCATTTTGCGCGGCCGCAATTTCAATTTCGGTTCCCACCGCTGGCGTGTATTGGCGCAGCAACATTTGTCCAACCAAAATGCCCACGGCAATCCAACCCAGCGTTCCCCACAATCGAATGGGTCCAAAGTCGCGGTCGCGGTTGGAAATATTGGCAAGCGCCATTGAATTGGTCAGCGCCAATGTTGGCGCGTAGACAAAGCCGTAAATAAAACTCAGCGTGCAGAATGTTGAGAAATCTGCGGCGCCGGCAAGGTTCCACACAAGCACCGCTCCAATGGCGTGGCTAACGGCAAGCAACTTTTCCGTGGCAAATTTTCTGTCAGCCAATTGCCCCGCGATAAATGGACCAAAGATGGCGCCGGCCGCGCCAGCCGCCAAGCAATACCCAGTTTGATCCAGGCTGAACTTTCGAAACCCCATGAGAAATGGGTACAAAATCGGAAGCCACGCGCCCCAAATCGCGTACTGAAGAAACATCATGATGCTCAGACGAGTCTTCACGAACGATATCGGTGCGGCGGCTGCATTCATGTTCGTCAAGATAACCATCACAAGACATTTGTGCGTCCGCCATCGATCAAATGCACAATCTCATGGCGTCAACAATGTCGCGCCTCAAAATCGCGTGCGCTCACCACGCAACGTGGCTCAAATTTTTACGCCTCTGAACACATCGATTTACGCCACTTCCTCGCTACACTGAAGAAATGCAAGAACGCCGCAAGACCCGTCAAGTGATCGTTGGAGATGACCGCGTTGGCCGAGTGAAAATCGGAGGCGACGCGCCTGTTTCTGTGCAGACCATGAACGCCGGTTTCACCTACGACATTGACGCGTGCGTGGCCGAGATCAACCGCTACGCCGACGCCGGCGCCGACATGGTGCGCGTCGCCGTTCCTGAGCGCAAAGACACCGAGGCGCTGCGCCACATTTTGCCGCAAGTCAAAGTTCCAGTTGTCGCCGATGTTCACTTTCATTATCAACGCGCGCTTGAAGCCGTTGAAGCTGGCGTGCACAAAATTCGTTTGAACCCGGGCAACATCAGCGACCGCGATCAAGTTCTCAAAGTCATCGACGCTTGCAAAGAGCGCAAAATTCCAATCCGCATTGGCGTGAACGAGGGCTCCATTATTGAGCGCCGCGACAAGCAACGCCGCGCCGAGGAATTGGGAATGTATTTTGAGGGCCATAAATCCGGCCATTTGCTCGCGCTCATGATCGCAAAGTTGGAGGAGTACTTGGAAATTTTCGCCGAGCGCGATTTCCATGATGTCGTGATCAGCGCCAAGAGCATGGACGCCACGCTGTGCATTGACGCGTACACGGAAATTTCCAAGCGCTTCGACCACCCGCTGCATCTTGGCGTGACGCATGCCGGTCCAAAATCAACCGGCACTATTCGTTCCACCATCGCACTGGGCACGTTGCTTGCCAATGGCATTGGCGACACCATTCGTCTTTCATACGCCAGCGATCACATTGATGAAGTCAAAGACGGTTTGGAAATTCTGTACTGCCTTGGCCGCCGCGAGCGCAAGGGTGTTGAACTGATTGCGTGTCCAACATGCGGCCGCATTCAAGTTGATTTGTTCACGCTTGTGAAAGAAGTCGAAGCCAAGTTGGCAAAGGAAGTTTCGCTGCCAATCAAAGTGGCCGTCATGGGCTGCATTGTGAATGGTCCAGGCGAAGCCGAAGGCGCCGATGTGGCTGTGTTCGCGGGCGATCGACGCGGAATCATCTATGTACAAGGGCAAAAAGTGGCCAATGTTCCAGAGGAAGAAATTCTGGATCGCTTGCTGCTTGAGTGCACCAATTTCCAAGCCAAGGTTC
>CAJACJ010000021.1 GCA_903938205.1 uncultured bacterium | reverse complement strand
GCGCCAGGGAACTTGCTTTCCACGCCAATGCCCTTCCACCATGCGGCGCCGTGTTCCAACACAGGAACGGCGGCGGCCAACGTTTCAACATTGTTCACAATGGTTGGTCGACCAAACAAACCCTTGACCGCGGGAAACGGCGGCTTAATGCGCGGCCATCCACGTTTGCCTTCAATGGCCTCAAGCAAACCAGTTTCCTCGCCGCAAATGTATGCGCCCGCGCTGCGATGCAAGAAACAATCAACGGCAAACTTTTGCTTACCGCGCATGAGACCTTGCTTGCCAAAAATTCCGCCGGCATATGCCTCTTGAATGGCGCGCTCCATGACGCGCGCTTGATGGTGGTACTCGCCGCGAATAAAAAAGTACGCGGTATCAAGTTGACACGCCCAACATGCGATAGCGATTCCTTCAAGCACAAGGTGCGGATCGAAATCAACCAGCAAGCGATCTTTGAAAGTTCCAGGCTCGGCCTCGTCGCAATTCACCGCCAAGTAACGGCGACCGCCATCGATAGGCGCCAAGAAACTCCACTTCAAACCAGCGGGAAATCCGGCGCCACCACGACCGCGAATGACCGCGTCCTTGACCACATTGATCACATCCGTTGGCTGCATATCCAAGGCTTTTTCAAGCGCTTTGTAGCCGCCAGTGGCAATGGATTGCTCCCATGAAATTGTGCTGCGGGTCTTGGGGTCCGCCCAGGGAGCCGTTGGGATGCGCTTGGTGAGAATGGGTTCTTTAAGGGACATAGTTTTGCCTGTTTGTTTGTAAATCGTTACGCAGTTTGACTTGAATGTGAATCACTTGAGCCCGCGCCTTGTTGCGCCGACTCCTTCCAAATAATTTCATCGATCACCGTGCGACGCAGCGTGACATCATCGCGCCGCTCACTTTTGCATGTGCGGGAGACTTCAACCACCTTGTCGCGCTGAACGGGCGTACGAATTGCATTGACCACAATTCCAACCGCCTGTCCCAAACTTCGCATCACGCCAATTTTCGCGCTCATGCGTGGCCACTTCCAGAGGATGATTTCTGCGCGGCGTCAATCAAGCGATCAACGCCTTCAATGGTCAAGTTCTCGTACAGCGTGTCATTGAACAACGCCACAGGCGCCGTTCCACAACTGCCAAGACATTCCATAGCCAGCAATGTGAACTTGCCGTCGTCGCTGGTTTCGTGCGGCTCCAAATTCAGGCGCTTGCGAACATGGTTTAAAATGGCGTTGTGTCCGCAAATTTCGCAGGCAATGCTTTGGCAAATACCAATCACGCACTCGCCCATTTTTTCCGTGGTGAATTCCTCATAGAACGTCACAGTGTCCAAAACATCCGCTGGTTTGAGCGACAAAAACTGCGCAATCTCAATCATCGCTTGGTATGGAATTTGTCGGTACGCGTGTTGCACCTCATGCAAAATTGGCATCAGCGCGCCGTGCTTGGTGGCGTAACGCGGAAGGATTTCTTTTTCCCAAGCCGCCTTCATTTGCGCCGTCACATAGGGTTCGGCGCGTCGCTCTATTTTTTCTGTCGATGATGCTTTGGCAATCCATGCCATGATTCTGCTCCTGAAATAAATTAACGATCGAGTTCGGCGGCGATGATGTTCAAACTTCCAATCACGGCCACGGCGTCGGCGAGTTGATGGCCCTCCAACAACTTCGCGATGCTTTGATAATTCACAAAACATGGCGGACGACAACGCGCGCGCCATGGATATTTTCCACCGCCACCCACCACAAAGAAACCAAGCTCGCCATTGGGGCTTTCAACGCAGGAATAACTCTCGCCCAGCGGAACATCCCAACCACGGTTGTGCATGACCAATTCAAACAACTGAATTGTGCCTTCAATGCTGCCGTACACATCGCCCTTTTCTGGAATAACGGTCTTGGAATCCGCGCCAACATTAATCGAGCCGCCAGGAATTTTGTCGATGAGTTGATCAATGATGGCGATGCTTTGTTTCATCTCCTCCATGCGGATCAAGTAACGAGAGAAACAATCGCCGGAGCTGGCCACGGCCACATTAAATTTCACGGCCTCGGCGCCTTGACCATCCCAATTATTTTCAAAGCACAAATACGGTTCGTTCTTGCGCACATCGCGGCGCACGCCACTGGCACGCGCGACGGGACCAGTCAAACTCCACGCAATGGCGTCCTCCATGGAAATTGCGCCAACGCCCTCAAGTCGATCGCGGAAAATTCGGTTGCGATTCAGCAGTGACTCCAAATCCGTCAGCGACTTGGCCATGCGCACATGGATGAAATTTTTCACCATGCGCTTGAAGACTTCATCGTCAGGCAAATCGCGCCAAGCTCCGCCAACACG
>CAJACJ010000020.1 GCA_903938205.1 uncultured bacterium | reverse complement strand
ATGACTCCAACTAAGCCGGCGGGCTTCATGCCTTCATCCAAAATTTGATCGCGCCTCTTGGCGGCCTTGATGAGCTCGGAAATCTTTGGCATGGATGACAACGATTGCAACGCCAGATTGCGAACATCCTCCGAGCGCGCCGCTTGATCGCTGGCTGACACGACAAAGGGATCCGTGGCTGCAACTGATCGCTGCGTTTCAAGCGAACGAACCCACTTGGCGGCCGCCGCGTCCACTGGATCGCTTTCTTGCGCAAACATATCAAGCCACACGTTCCACAAGTCTCGTTGCAAATGCCAAGATAGAATTGGATTGCTTGGTTGCAACGCAGCTTCTTTGGCAAGCAAGTCAAACCAGATATCACGGGCGCCTTTCCAAGAAGCCTTTGGTAAATCGGTCGTTACTTGCACCAACATCTGCGATGGTGGCCACAGTGTGTTGCCACCCAATTGCTTCCCTTTCAGCGGCGCGCGATCTTTTAATTTTTCCGCTGGCACAATTAAATCATTTTTTGATTGCACCGCTTGCGCCCACATATTTCCAAGTTGCGCAGTGCGCTTGCGATATATTTTTCTGCCCTCATCAAGCGATTGCTCACCCAAATTCACCCAGCCAGATTGATTCAACCACGCCGCGGCCGCAGCTCCAATTCCCTCGGCATTTGCGCTTGAATTCAGGGTTCGCTTGCACAAGGCCTGCATCAATTCCGCGGCCTCTTGATGGGGACTATATGGATAGTCCAACAGATATTTGGAAAGCAATGGCTCCAGCGAGCGCGCAGTACCCGCGTCTCCAAAATCAACGTCATTCAATCCGCCAACCGCTCCCACCCGTCCCGCCAAAATTGATTTCATCATTTGCGTGCGCCACGCTTCAATGCCAACTCCACCTTCGGCAACTTTCAATCCGTGTTCATAGGCCGCCAACTTTTTTTCTCGGTTCAAAAGATCAGCGGCCACAGGCAACAGCCGCACGTACAGATCTCTGTACGCAGCCTCGCTAGCCGGAATTTTTTCAACCGAGCGCAAAAGTTCATTTGCGTCGGTGTACAACTTTGCATTTTGCTCCGCTTGTTCGCGCAACCGCATTGCGTTCAAAGCCATTGCCTGCAACGACTGAGCAATGGTCTGCGCGTCGCGGTTATTTGCAACAGCGGTTGCGGCTATTTTCGCGCCATCAACAATCGATTGATATTGCGCCGCACGCTGTGTCCAAGCCGCAGGATTTACTTGCTCTGTGGAGCTCAGCGGCGTCAACGCATTCAGCGCAACTTCTAGGCGCATGAATTCAGCGCGCGCTTGATCTTGCGACACCGTTCGGCTGGCATCCGCTTGACTGGTCAGTTGATCCGCGGCGGCCATTAATTGCGCCTGCATTGACTTGGGAGCGCGCGCCGACATTTGTTTCAACTCCGCCGCCACTTTGTCAAATTCCACTGGATATGCCGGTGTTTTGGACAAAACCGCCGCGCGGTCAATGGCTTCTTGCGCCAACTTTATTTCAGCTTGCTCACTGGCCAAGGCGGCCGCAACCTTGGCGCTGACCGCGGCCACTTGCGGGGCGCTGGATAATTCCGCATGCGACTCTTTCCAACTTGCCAAAGCCTTCATCGCCGTGTCAGGTGAGCCTGCGAGCAACATGGAATCCACTTCGCGCGCGATTGTGTTCACTTGCTCAAGCGACTCTTGCCAACGCACCATCCACCATGCGGCGGACACAAGCGCAACCGTGGCCATGGCCACCGCGATACTTCGGCGCACAAATTTTCTTCGCGCGGCGGCTTGATGCGCGTCTTTGATCGCGGCAATTCGCATGAGAAGCTGCGGCGGCAAAGTGGCGTCAACATTTCGCGCGGCCGCCACGCACATTGAAACCTCCTCGAAAGGTTTCGCTTGATCCAGCGCCAACTCCAAACGTCCAATCGCGTCGCGCTGACTACTTGCGCGCTGATCCTGCGCGCGTTGCGCGTCCAGCAATTGCAAACTTGCAGCCGCCGATTGCCGCAAATCTTCATCGGGCTGAAACTCTGCAATGGCCGCTTCCCAAAGCAGACTTGCTTGGCGCAACGCAACAAGATCCATTCCCGTCGCGGCGTTATGCATGTCGTGGCATGCATCGCGCGCAGCTTTTTCAGCTATGCGCGCCTTCGCCGCCAACGCAAATGTCTTAAACCGCGTGAATTGTTCTTGATACTCGCCAGTCGCGCCGCCACACACGTCGACCAACTGTGAAATAGCAATCGCCGATGCGTCATCTTTTTCACGCAGCGCTACATCAACAAGTGGAACCAACTCCGCCAACGCCTCGCGTTGAAGGCGCGTCATGGAGCGCAACCATTGCGGATTTCTTGGATCAAGATCGACCAACTCGCGCACCACTTGCAAACGCTGGGCCAACGGCGCGCGCTGCAGCGACAACAATCGGTGCCTGGCTTCCACCTGCTCCAGCGAGTGAAAGCGCGACCACGCATCGGAATATGACTCAAGCAAACTTTGATCAATGCTTGGCGGCGCGGCGACTTTGCACACTCGGCACAATTCACTCCACTGCGCGAACATGCCTTCAAGCATCAATCGCTGTGATGATTGGGCCAAATCCAAAGCCTCGCCATAACTCACCGCTTCCGCGAACAATCCTGCAAGAATCCAGCGATGGCAGCGGTTTAAATTTTTGTTGGCGCCATCCACGTTGCGCGCAAATTCCTGCGCCAGTTCCGTCACCACCATGTGATCAGGTTGCGTGCGCAGCACCAATTGGCGAATTGCCTCCACAACTTCACGGTCATTCATGCTCATGCGCTGGCT
>CAJACJ010000019.1 GCA_903938205.1 uncultured bacterium | reverse complement strand
GCTTAGTCCCAAGGAATCATTTGAAATGAAGATTGAATTAAAGACTGGCGAGACTGTGAAAGTGGATTGGTCAAAGCTTGGCGAATTAGCCGCAAAGCCAAAATAAAATGTACATGTTCAGCGACGTACACAACACACTGCCACGCTTCCAGGAACCAGCGTGCATTCCTTCTTGTTCACAACGCGCGAATACAAGTAACACAAGCCATATCCCACGCAGTCGCATCAACTGGACGCGTTGGGAACGAATCAGGTTTCTAAGAAATACAAATATGCCAAGACCAACCCTGCCAAGCTTGTGGAGTGAATACGCGTGAAATTTTCCACGCGCATTGTCTTGGCCATGTTGGCCATCATGTTCGTTTCAACATCGATTGTTTCTCTGCACAGCATTGTTTCGGCGCAGGATTTGTATAGACAGAAAATGAATGATTTATTTCGTTCCACTTTTCAAGGCGTGATTGGAATTCGTGAAGCGGAACTTGGAGTGATTCAATCCAGGTGCGCAAGACTTGCGCGATCTACAAGAATTTTTGCGGCGCTACAACAAAGTGACCGCGGGTTGCTTTCTGGTGTTGCAGATGACGAACTTCGAGAATTCTTCGCGTTGCAAGGCGAAACAGCGGTTGGTAGGCGACAGGCGAATTCATATTTATTTCTCAACGCCAGCAATGAGGTGATTGCTCCAGGAACTGGGTTGCCCAAACTTGACGACGCGGTGATTGTGGCAGTGAAGCAATTGAAGTTACAGTCTGGTGATCCAATCCAACGCATTGTGTATATCGCTTTTGAAGAGCAGGCCTATGAAATGATCTGCACGCCTATTGTGGATGTGGACGGCGAAGGTTTTTTAGGAACACTTGCCTTGATTTTTGACTACGTCGCAACCAAGCCAATGCGTATGGCGGACGGCGGAGAAATGAAAAATGGGTTGTTGCTGGGATCGCAGTTGTACGGCGGGCAAATTTTGGAGTCGAAGAAGGTCGCCGCTAAATTAGTTGCCGCCATTGCTGTTGCCAAGGCCAATCGCATTGGCGAGACGCCTTCAACCAGTGGCGCGAATTCGCTAAAGCAGGGACAGCACGCTGACGACAGAGGTATTGAACAAGCGTCTCAAACGGAATTAGAAATATCTATAGAGAACACGGATTGGTTAACCCATACGTATTTTTTGAACGAGCAAGTTCCGCCAGCGTATTTTGTGGTGTCCGCAAGTTTGGCGCCTCTGCAGAAAGAAATACAACAACTTGGCTTTAAATATCTGGTCGCCGTGCTTGTTGGCGCATGCGGCGCCATTGTATTGGCGTTCTTGCTGGGGCTTGGGTTAGCCAAACCAATCAAACAACTGTCGCTTCTATCAAGCAAGGTTGCCGACGGCGACTATACGGGGCGAGTGACCGTGACTCGGCGCGACGAACTTGGTGTATTGGGCGAGCGCTTTAACAATATGTGTGAGGGCCTTGCACTGCGCGACAAATATCGCGGCGTGCTTGACGCGGTCACGGATCGCACCG
>CAJACJ010000018.1 GCA_903938205.1 uncultured bacterium | reverse complement strand
GTTGAAGCCGTTGGTGATCGACAAGCCGAAGCGATGGCGCGTCTTTCTTCGCGGCGCGAAGAGCGTTCAAGTTTGGAAAGTCGTTTGCGCTTGCTTGATGAAATGGCATCCATGGGCGAAGGTTTGGATGAAGCGGTGAAACGCATTCTTGCCCAGCGCCAGAATTACGCGTGGTTCGCCGGCATGCTTGGCGACCTGATTGAAACTGACAGCGAGCACGCGCCATTTATTGAGTCCGCGCTGGGCGAAGATTTACAAATGTTGCTGGTGGGCACGCACACCGATCTTGAAACTGCGGTGGATTCCATTCGCAGTCAAGACGGTCGCGTTCGCATGGGCGCCATTGACATGCCATTCTCCCCCGCCGCCGTGCGCCCAGAAATGCAAGGCGTTGAACCATTGGTTCATGCTGTGCGCTGCAGCAATGAACTGAAGTCGCTTGTGCAATCATTGTTGGGTGACGCGTTTGTGGTTGAATCATTGGCCATGGCGTTGCGTTTGGCCGCTGGCGAATTCCGCGGCGCCACATTGGTGAGCCGCTGCGGCGCCATGGTGGATCATCGCGGACAAATCCACATGACTGGTGCGCGCGCGTTGCGTTCCGGCGTGTTGGCCCGTCGCGTTGAGCGTGGTGAATTGGAAGCCGCAATCGGCGCCATTTCCATTGAGATTTCAATGGCCGAAGGCGACCTATCTGGCTTGACCGAGGAATCAAAGATCGCCGCCGCTCGCCATCGCGAAGCCGACGAGAGCATGAAGGTTGCAATGCGCAGCCGATTGGACGCGCAATATCAAGCGGATCGATTGGAGCAACTTGGTTCACGCGTTCGTCACGACCGCGATCGAACTGAACTTGAACGACACGAAGCCGATCGACGCCTTCGTGAAATTGATACCGAGCGCAGCGATGGCGCGGCCAAGGTGGCAAGTCTTGATCGACTTCTTGCTGATGAACGCGCCGCAATTGCGCTGGCCACCGAGGCGGCCAGCGGAACTCGTCAAGCCGTTGAAATTTCCAATGAGTTGCTTTCAAGCGCTCGCACCAGAGCTGGCGAATCAGGCGCGCTGTTGCAAGGTCGTCAACGTGAGCGACGCTTGCTAGAAAATTCTTTTGACGAGGCGAAACTGCAGGACGCCGATTTGCAATCAGAGTCAGAGCGACGCGCTGAACGCTCGGAGGATTTGGCGCGCCAACAAGCCCAAGCCGAAGCACAGAAAATATCCGCCGAGGAACGTCAACAATCCGCCGCGGCGCAAGTCACCGTGGTCGCCGAGGAACTTGAACAAGCCGTTCAATTGGCGGAGCAACTTTCAGAGGCGCTGCGTGTTGTTCGCGACGAGGCCTCACGTGTTGAGCGCGATCATTCATCCGTTGAAATGGATCGACGTGAATCTGAAGTTCGCCGTGAATCCATAGAGGAAAGCACGCTGACAGAATTGAGCATTGATTTGTCCTTGGGCTATGTGGATTACATCGCAGAGCGTTCCACGGAAGGCTTTATGACGCCTGATCGAGAGGCCGCCAGCCGCGAGGCCGAGCAACTTCGCGATGAAATTAAGAGCCTGGGCAATGTCAACATGGAGGCGATTGACGAACTCGCGCAACTTGAAGGCAAGAACGAGGAGTTGGCCAAGCAAGTGGGCGACATTGATGAAGCGCGCGCAGGCTTGACCGAGTTGGTTGTGAAGTTGGACGATGTCAGCCGCCGCAAGTTCAAGGAAACTTTCGAGTCCGTTCGTGAACGCTTCGCGGGCAACGATGGAATGTTCCGCCGTCTCTTTGGCGGCGGAAGCGCCGACTTGTATTTGGTTCCAATGGAGAACGGTGAAATTGACTGGCTGGAAAGCGGCGTTGAAATTCGCGCCAAGCCGCCAGGCAAGGAGCCGCGCGTCATCAGTCAACTTTCCGGTGGCGAAAAAACCATGACCGCCGTCGCGCTGCTCATGGCTATTTTCCGC
>CAJACJ010000017.1 GCA_903938205.1 uncultured bacterium | reverse complement strand
GATCTGATTCCGGATTTCAACTCGCGCAAAAACAAGCGCCAGCCCGTGCCTAAGTTGCATGATGTGGTGGATCGCTTGACCGCCGAAACCTACGGCATCATGGTGTATCAAGAGCAGGTCATGCAGGTGCTGCATCAGCTTGGCGGAATTCCGCTGCGCGCAGCGTACACCATTATCAAGGCGATCAGTAAAAAGAAAACCGATGTGATTGAATCCGCGCGCGCGGAATTTGTCGCGGGCTCCGTCACGCGCGGAGTAGATGCGCAAGACGCCGCGAATTTGTTTGATTTGATTTTGCGCTTCGCCGGCTACGGTTTCAACAAGAGCCACTCAACGGGGTACGCCATTGTCGCGTATCAAACTGCGTATTTAAAAACGTTCTATCCCGCGTTCTACATGGCGGCGGTGCTGAGTTTGGAAAGTCAGGCGCGCAAGTTGGAGGAGTGGGCTTTGTATTTGGAGGATTGCAAGAAATGTATTTGGAGCGATTCGACCAAAGCCAAGCCGCATATTGGCGTGGAAGTTCGACCGCCAGATATTAATTTGAGCGAAAGCGATTTCGCCGTTGTGTTTCCAGATGGGGAACCGGTCGACGCGTTGCATGGTCATGTGCGCTTTGGTTTGCAGGCCATTGCGGGCGCGGGCGAGGCCGCGGTACGGGCCGCCGTAGAAGAACGCAAGAAAAGCGGGCCATTTAAGGACTTTTTTGACTTCTGCGAGCGCGCCGACACGCGCGCAATTTCCAAGGCAACATTGGAGGCCATGGTGAAAGGCGGCGCGTTTGATTCACTGCATGGCGTGCAGGCGCGCGCCGCGTTGGTGGCGTCCATTCCAGAAGCCATTCGCTCTGGGCAGGAGCGCGCAAAAGATAAACGCAGCGGTCAACTGAGCATGTTTGGCGCGTTTGATGAGGCGACACCCGACACCAAGAAAGAAGGCGCGTCGCCGTTGCTGCAAAATGTTGCGCCGTGGGATCGAGCCACAATGTTGGCCATGGAGAAAGAGGCGATTGGGTTCCATGTGAGCGGACATCCAATGGATGATTTCAAAGATGTGGTTTCAACATTTTGCACAGCGGACAGTCGCGCGGTTGCTGAAATGTCGGGCGACACGCCGTTGGTGTTGGCCGGTGTTGTCAGTCGTCTGCGTGCCACGGTGAGTCAGAAGGGTCGCGATCCCGGTCGGCGTATGGCTATGTTGACTTTGTCGGATCGCTTTGGCCAAGTGGACGGCGTTATTTTTCCGGAGTCCTTCGCAAAATATGGCGAACTTTTGCAGGTGGATCGCATGGTGGTGGTGATTGGGCATTTGGATCAATCGCGAGCGGAACCAAGCATTATTATGGATCGCGTAATTCCAGTGGAGCGCGCGCAGGAATATCTAGCCACCAAGTTGGAAATTCATTTACGTGCGCAGAGCGGACATACCGACGCGCAATTACGCGGCGTGTGGAACATGGTGGCTGGTGTGTTGCGCCAAGCCGCCGGCGGAATGCAGGCGCTTGATGGGCGACCTGTTGACACATGGTTGCGAGTGCAACTTGAAGATGGCCGCGAAGTGGTGATGATGGCGCGTGGCTTGCGCGTGGTGCCTGATCAGAATTTGCTTTCACGCATTCGCGCAATGTTGGCGGACTTGGGCGAAGCAACAGTGCACGGCGGTTGGATTCCACCAGGGAAAAAACCACGCGCGTGGCAAGGCGCGTCGCGTAACTCTGAAGCTATGGCTTGATGACGTTGTGTGGCACGCTGTACGCGCACGTGAACATGCCCGAGCATAATTTCTATGGACAGCGCAATTTCACAAGTTTCGTTTGCG
>CAJACJ010000016.1 GCA_903938205.1 uncultured bacterium | reverse complement strand
CCCGGTAACGCCCCGCTTTGTCCAACAATTGAACCGCGTCAAAACCAGCAATGCGCTTCAGAACAGTTCCGCTGTCTTGGCGATTGATTTCAAGCAGATCATCAATCGCACCCGCGGGATCAAGACGCGCACGCGCCCGCGCCCTAAAAAAAGCGGCGCGTGGATCCGCGGTCCATGCCCCTCCATGCGCAATGAATTGCTGGAATTCATCCAAGCGATGCGAGTAGAACAACGTCTCCGCAAGCGCAAAACTTGCTTCAATTGAATACGCGGTTTTGGCAAGCGCCAACTTACGAAGTCGATCTACCGCCTTGTCTATATTTCCCAGCCGTTGGTCAAGTTGCCCGCGCAACAGATTCGCCTGCGCATGAAAGGGTGCAAGCCGCAGTGCCATGTCCAAATCCTCATCCGCAACACACACTCTTGCCAACGCCAAATTAGCCCTTGCGCGACCTAACCAAGCCTCTATTTCCCGCTTAGAAGTGGCGATTACAGTGTCACACAGGGAAAGCGCTGGGTTATTGGCCCCAGAAGCTAGCAAGCGCTCAATCTGTTGGGCAAGTTGTTGTGAAGTAGCCATAGTAGAAATTTACATTAAATTCAGACATTCTCCAAAAATAATTTGACTTCTAAAATTATGGGTCCACTATGTGATTTCATCGGATCCCTTCGATGTAATTCACTTCACTCCCTTTCATCCCTTTACCCCTTTCTGGAGAATTTCAATGAAAATTAGTGCTATTGGCGCCTCTTTGGCCGTTGTTGTTGCGTCCGTCGCTTCTGCCGATGTGACATACACATTTACAAATCAAACTTGGGAAGGATTTGATTTCTCAACCGCCTTTGGTGCGGGCACCCTGACCGGCTCAATCACCGCCGTAAAGGCCAATGCCACACTCAATGATTCCGTTGGTTACACCTACGCCGATGACCTTTGCATTTATGTGGCTTACAACCCTATTGCCTTGGGCGGTTTGTTGCAAGCGGGTGGCTTTAGCAACCTTCAAGCTACCCAAAAATATTCTTGGGCAAACGGTGGTTCAAGCGCGCCTGGAACTGTTGTAAGTAGCACACGCTTTTTGACTACTGCTATTAGCATGGCTGCCAACCCAAATGCGATTGTGTATGTGGGTAATGGCTACGGCGCTGCTGGGGTTTCTGGTACCTGGACTGGCACCATTACGCTTGTTGGCGTGGAGTTAGCTCCAGTTCCTGCTCCTGGAGCGGTTGCGCTTCTGGGTCTGGCTGGCGCAATTGGTGGTCGTCGACGACGCGCCTAATTTAGTAATTTGCATCGGCAAGTGGCCGTTGCAATTTCATGAGTCTTTACAAGAAAGACGCCTTCAAACGGCGTCTTTCTTCTTTTTCCAGCGCTTACTGCGTGCGCCGCGCGTCATGTGCGCCGGCAAGCGCGCGCCACGAATCATCAAAGGCAAACTCGTAATTTTTCCAGCGGCCAATAGATGACTTGTTGATGGGCTTGCGAACTTGCTCGTGACTTAGCGTGAGCACGGTGCGCGTGTTGCTTTGCGGGGCCAATACGGAGTCCTGCATGGCAACACCAAGGCGCTCGGTTGCACGCTGCATGTGCGCGCGCGGATCATCAACCAGATTTTCATACACGATTGTTTCATGGGGCATGCCAAGCGTGGCAAGCGCCAGTGGCGCCAACGCGCGCTCGGCGGTCATGACGCGTTGAATGTCATGCAGCGAACTTGTCCACCCGAAACTTTTGGGATGGAAATTGGACAGCAATAAACTAATTGCGCAATCGCGCGGATCGCGCACAATGTGAAAGCACACGGCACCGGGCAGAACCGCGGCAACAGCGGGAAGCCATTTCCAAACGTGAAGCGACTTGTCAAATGTCCAGCGCGTGTTGGCGCGCTGTCTGGCCCGCGCGCCTTGGAGATAGTCGTTCTGCATCTGCTTTGCCGCGGCAGTGTCCAAAATCCCCAGGCCGCCAGGCCACGCACCGGCGCTTTGCACGGCGTTGCCAATATTTGTAACACCGTCGTACTCGCCAATGCCACTGATGTCTGGGTGTCGATCAAGCATTTGCTCCAACAATGTCGTGCCACTTCTAGGCATGCCCACCACCAACGCAACGCCATTCACAGCGGGCGCGCGTGGCAAGAACCACGGCTTTGCGCGCGCAAGCAAGGCGTGTTGTTGCCGCGTGTCTGCAATGAGTCCGTCAATATCAAACGACTCGCTTGTGGTTGCATGCAAGTGCGTGGCCAAATCAAATGCGCGGCGATAGTGCCCCGCCGCGTCCAATATGCGCACTGCGTCAAAGCCCGCAATGCGTCGCATGATGGCTTGACCGCCGCCGCGCGCCAACAATTCCAGCCGATCGGCGGTGCCCTGGGGATCGGTCTTGGCCGTGACGCGCGCGGTGAAAATGTCCGCGCGCTCATCCAACAGCCACGCGCCACCCTTGGTCACCAAAGCCTGAAGTTCGTCGCGGCGATCCGCGCGGTGCAGCACTTCCGCCAGCGCCAATGTTGCGTCAACGGTGTTTGGCGCATTGCTTGCCATCAATGCGCGCAAGCCAGCAATTGCCAGGTCGCTTCGCGCAAGCCTGTGGTGAATAATGGCGCGCAGCAACAGAACGTCGTGCGCCTTCTCACCCAGCGCAATACTGCGGTCAATGCATTCATCCGCCAGACCAAGCCGCCCCACCCCAAACGCGGCGCGGGCGCGGGCGTGCCATGCACTTGCGTTGTTTTGCGATTTGCGCAGCAGAGTGTCGGTCAGCGCAAGCACCGCGCCAAAATCACGGCGTTGCAGCATTTCATTCAGTTGGGCGATGGGATTGATTTGAGTCATATGGGCGCGTCAAGCGCGCTCACGCCTTCTTCAAAAAACATGTCTTCAACACCAGGCCGCGCACCTTCTCCACGTTGCATTCCACTTCTTCTTGGTTAGAAGTCAGTCGAATGTTTTTCGCAACCGTGCCGCGCTTTAGCGTGACCGTGGTGCCTTTCACTTTCAAGTCCTTGATCAGCAAAACGGAATCGCCGTCCGCCAGAATGTTTCCGTTGCTGTCTTTGACTTCCATCAACGGCCATCCACTTTATAGAAATTGCGCGGATTGATCATGAAATAGCAGTCGTACGGCTCAAGTGGTGGCAGCGACATATAAGGGCTGCCTTTGTCGTCCTTCTTCATCATGAACATCCACGATGGCATTCTATTTTCAGTTGGCTTCTTGCGAATGCCTTCCTCGCGAATCTCATTCACAATATGGTCAATCCAGTGCAGTTGCAGCGCCTTGT
>CAJACJ010000015.1 GCA_903938205.1 uncultured bacterium | reverse complement strand
TGGCCGTAATGTGAAAAGTCTTCGCCGCCCATGACTGGATGATGCAGCGGTTGAACTTTGTCGTTGCCAAGCGCGCCTTTGGCCACGCGTTCAAAGCGCGCGAATGTTTCTGGGCAATTATTTGTGGTGGGAGTGCCCGGAAGAAAATGCACGGTGGCGCTGGCGCCAAGCGCTGCGGCCACGCTTTCACAAATTTGTGTGACGCGCGCGTTCACATGATCGCGCACGGAATTTTTAAACGCGCGCGTGGTGCCACGCATTGAGACCGTTGGTGGAATCACATTGAAGGCGTCGCCGGCGTGAATAGCGGTGATGGTGACAACGGCGGAATCAAGCGGATCAATTTCGCGCGACACAATTGTTTGCAGCGCTTGCACAATTGCGGCAGATGCCAAGATTGGATCGGCGGCAAGGTGCGGCCACGCCGCGTGACCTCCGCGGCCGTTGATGGTGACTTCAAATGCGTGGGCGCTTGCAAGCATGGGACCAGGTCGCGAAGCCACGCAGCCAACTTCAAGCGATGGCCACGCGTGCAATCCATACACACGCTTCACGGCTGGACCAATGCGCGAGCCATTGAGCGCGCCATCTTGAATCATTTGCGCGGCGCCCATGCCAGTTTCTTCGGCGGGCTGGAATACAAATGTCACGGGGTTTGGGAGTGGATTTTTTATGGCAATCTGCTGCAACACGCGTGCCGCGCCAAGCAACATCACGGTGTGTCCGTCATGACCGCAGGTGTGCGCGCGGCCTGCAATTTGGCTGCGCCATGCGCAAGTTGATTCATCGGGCATGGGCAACGCGTCAATGTCGGCGCGCAGGGCGATGGCTTTTGCGTCATGGTGCGCGGCGCCAGCGATATGCGCCACGGTTCCTGTTCCACCGGCAAATCCGCCTTCAAATGCAATGCCAAGGCGTGAAAGTTCGGCGCGAATAAGCGCGGCCGTGTTGACTTCTTCAAATGCCGACTCTGGATGTTGATGCAGTTGATGGCGCAGACGAGTGAGGTCTTCACGGGCTTCTTGAACCAGCGCGCGAATGTCTGCGGAAGAAACCATGCGCTCAGTTTAGCAAGCAACGCGTTTGTTTCACGGGCTCGATTCAAGCGCCGCATTCTTGGCTCCGCGTGATCAGCGCAGATTTTCTCTGTTGTTCTGAGTGCGTGTAAAGGCAGCGCCAATCTTATTTACGAATAGGCGGCAGACCAACTTCAACGCGGCCTTCATTCACACGCGCGAACGCGGCCTTGTCGTGGTGGATCAAGCGGCTCAGTTGACTCATGGTGATGCCAAGAATTCCCGCCGCGCCCGCCAAATCAAATCTTCGCGCCACCACAACATCAAGCGCTTCGGCGAGAAGGCCTGGGTAATCCTCATGATCCGGGTTCACGCACATCTTGTCGCCTTGACGGCGCGTGCGCCACAATTCCGACGCCCGATGTCGATCGCGGTTGGTGGCCACGCGCAATTGAATGGCCAATCGACGGCGCAAACGTTTCATGGCCATGTGTTTATTTTGCGATTGACTTCGTCGCTCAGTGGCCTGCGCCTCCACGCCGGTTGGCGTGTGGATCATCCATACAGCGGTATCGCGGCGATTTCTATTTTGTCCACCAGGACCCGACACGCGACCGCATTCAATTTGGCATTGCTTGAGCAATTCAATTTCATCAATGGTGGCTGGATGTGGCGCGGGCACCATTTGAAATCGGTCAGAGACATAAGGTGGTCGATAGGTCATGAGATTCGCAATTGTGAAAGTGGTTCTGCTGCGAGTGAAAGCTCATCATGCTCGCCAGCGGCAAGTCGCAGCAACGCGAGTCCGCCAATCATAACGGCGTTGTCGGTGCAGAATTCTTTGGGTGAGAGGAACAATGGAACATTCATCCTATGTGCGAATGCTTGCAGCATGTCGCGCACGCATTCATTGCGAATCACGCCGCCGCCGGCGCACAAGGAAAGACATGGATTTGTTTCCCACGCGGAGAGCAAACTTTTTTCCAGGCCGCGCACCACGCCACGCTGAAATGACGCGGCCAAATCAGCTTTTCTGGTGGGCGTGAGTTCCGGCGGCGCGGCGCGCGCGGGACGATTTGGAGCGTTGGGCGTGCCGCGCACTTCATACAAAAACGCTGTCTTTAAGCCGCTAAACGACATGTCTGCGCTGCCGGCGAAATGACCGGCGCGAAAGTCAAATGCTTTTGCGTCGCCGTCGCGCGCCAGTTTTTCCAGCAGCGGTCCACCTGGCCA
>CAJACJ010000014.1 GCA_903938205.1 uncultured bacterium | reverse complement strand
ATCAAGTGGCGGATTGTTCCACCACGATCCCGCTGGAAGCTTTCCCCATTCGCAAGCCTGCGTTGGTGATTCAATGTCAAAGCGGGAAAGAAAAATTTGATCGCCCGCAGCGTGATTGCGGATGACGGATTTACTGGCGCTGTAATGCGCGGCGTCGCCGTGCCAATCGAGATGGTTGTCGCACAAATTTGTCAGCACGCCAATGCGCGCGTGCCAATGTGGATTTCCAGAATCGGGTCCAAGCCACCACAACATGAAACTGGAAAGTTCAAGCACCAGCCATTCATCGGGCCCAATGACAGGGCAATTGTTCAACAGGCTTCCACCAATATTGCCCGCGAAATGGGCGCGTTTACCACGAAATCCGTCAAGCGCGTGGTGAATGAAAGCGGAGGTTGTGCTTTTGCCAGAACTCCCAGTCACGGCAATCACGCGTTGCGCGGGAATGTGTTGCAGCGCAAGACGAAGTTCAGTGGTGACGTGCGCGCCAGCTTCGCGCGCGGCTTTAAGAAATGGATTTGTCCAGGGCTTTGGCACAGCTGGATTGGCGACAACCAATTGCGCATGTTGAAAGTCGGCAAGTTCATGCGCACCCAGTCGCAGACGCACCACGCCGCTGTCAATAAGCGGCGTGATCTGCGCGATGGACTCTTGCAATTTTTCAGCGCCGGAAAGATCGGTGACCAGAATTTCTTTCGCGCCTTGTTGCGCCAACCACTGCGTGGCGCCAATGCCTCCGCCGAAAGCGCCAAGTCCCATGACAAGGCAGCGGCTTCCGCGGATTTTGAATTCATTGGAGACGGTCATTGGTCTTTCAACGAATACGCAATTGGCCGCATCCATTTTTGTTGAGACAAGTTCATCGTCCCGCTTTGTTGTTTCATCGGTTCGGGGTGGCGACTGGCGCCCGCACACCGTGGTCATCGCCCAAGTTCAACAATTCCTCGGCGTAATTGGTGGCGGCCTTGCGTTCGGTGAGCGGACCTTGCGCATCGCCACGCAAAAACTGGCGGATAAGCCGATCTTTTTCGGGCATTTGCTTGGCGGTGTCATCGGAGGCTTTGCGCAATGTGTCAAAGGCCTGGCGCGTATCAATCATGAGCGCGCGCCCCTTATCAAGCATGGTCATGCGGTCAGCGATGGTGAACGCGCTATCCATTTCGTGGGTGACCACCACACTGGTGACACCAAGTTTACGAGTGAGATCAACCATCAGTTGATCAATCTCCGCGCTGGTCACAGGGTCAAGGCCGGCGCTGGGCTCGTCGTAGAAAAGAATGCGTGGATCCAGCGCAAGTGCGCGCGCCAAGCCAGCGCGCTTCTTCATGCCGCCGGAAATTTGCGAAGGAAATTTATTGGCGTGCTCGCGCAAGCCAACAAGTTCCAGTTTGATCATCACTTGAATTTCAATAATGTGTGAGTCAAGCGTGGTGTGTTCGCGCAGCGGCAACGCAATGTTGTCGGCAATGCTCATGCTATTAAAAAGTGCGCCTGACTGAAAAAGAATTCCAAACTTTTTGCGCACGGCATCCAAGCCTGCCTCGCCAACAGTGGCAATTTCCTCGCCCAGAATTTTGATCGAGCCTTCGCTTGGTTGCAAACTGCCAATCAAGTGGCGCAGGAGAGTGCTCTTGCCGCAACCAGACCCGCCCATGATGACCATGGTTTCACCTTCGGCGATATCCAAATTAATTCCGTCAAGCACGGTTTGAGTGCCAAAGCGACGAACCAAATTGCGGATTTCAATGACGTTGCCCATAGGATTCGTAGGCTACCAAGGTCGTGTGCAAGATTGCGGCTTACAAATAAATGTTGCAACAGCAATGATGGTTGTATGAAATACCGTTGACCATGCGCATGTTCGCGCGACGCATGGAAATTGAAAAATAGCGCGGCTTTGCGAACATTCACAAATGATTTAGCGAGTTTGTGGCAGGGCGTTGGGCGCTTGAGGTTTCAGATTGGCGGCGGGTTTCCCGCTATCAAGCGCGGGCAATTCAGGCGGCGCGGGTTCGCCTTCGGGGAAAATCATGTTGCCTTGGGTTGGATCAATAATGCGCAATGACCGCCAAACCATGCTGCTTTTACCTGTCTTTTCGTTGAAACGTTCAAGACCAAGGTCGGCTTCAAGCGCGCCTGAAGCAAACTGCATGGTGATTGGAATGACAACCATGGATCGCTTCCATGATTGTTCCAGCGGTGTGGGGCGTTTATCGCTGACCTGCGCCGATACAAAATTTCCATAGCGGCTGGTCACTTGCAAAGTAAACGCGGCGAGTTGCTCTTGCGAGAGTTCGACGGCGGGTCCGGCCCATTCTTGTTTCATGCCCTGCGGGTCGCTGGCAAATAGCGGAGCAAGAGCCACGGTTGGTCCAAGCACAATGGTGCGAAGACCTGAAATCCAAAACAGCCATGTCGAAAGAATGGTCGCCACCACGCCAACGGAAATGGCCGACCACGCCAGCCACGCGCCTTTGGTCTCTTTATTTTTGCGCAAACTGCGCAAAGCCAACGCGCCTGTGCCCACGCCCACAAGCGTCATGGGCGGGCAAAAAAATGGAATGCAAAACATTGCGGCAAGAACCGCCGTGCGGTTCCATGAACGCGCGGGCATTGTGAATTCATCGCTGTGCGTAGGCGTGTTGGTGTTGAATTGTGGATTTGAAATTTCATTCATGCTTGTGATTTATTTCTGGTGTTGGCGCTAGCACTACATCTCCCAATGTGGAATCGTCCACGGTGAGTTCAATCAGGCGAGTCGCTGGAATCCAACTATCGCTTTGGGGAACCAATTGAAACACGGCGCTTCCAGTGGTTTCACGTTTGGTAAATCGCAAAGTAATTGCGGCGGTCATGGCCACATCGAACATGCCGCCATCGCCCACTTGACTGATGATGGAGATATCCCGAAGTTCCCCGTAGCGCTGTTTAGTCAGGTTTGAAAAGACTTCTAATTGCTCCGCAGTTGGCGCCGCGCGTGCAATAGGCGCCAGCGGATTTGGAGTGACCGCAACGACGCACTTTGCGTATTCGTTGGCGAACGCCGCTTGCATGCTTGTGTTCATATTGCGGCCAATATCTTTCAGAACCCATTCGCTGAGCGTTTCATAGGTGACGGCTTGCACAACCAGTCCCACCAAACTGAGAGCCATGGCTGCTCGGGCAAGTTGGCGCGAGCGCCCATCTTTGCTGTCGCGCAATTTCCAAAGCGCAAGTATTGAAAGTGGCGTGGAAATAAAACCAACAAATGGGCAGCAGGGCACTGGCGACAAGATAGAAAACACAAACGCAATGAACGCAAGCGAGAGGCGTGTTGGCTTTTCCTGGGGAGCGGGTTGCGGAGCGGCCGATTTAGTTGGGGTGCTATTGAATTGGGTCACGGAGTGCTGACTTTATACGGCGGGCACGCGAGTGTTTTTTAGCCAAGTGCAATAGTACGCCTGTTTAGGCAACGGGCCCTAGGGGCGCTTGAAAGTAGTTGTGTTTGATTATTTCAATGTGCGCGTGATTGCCACAAAATACAGTGCAAAAAGAAAGT
>CAJACJ010000013.1 GCA_903938205.1 uncultured bacterium | reverse complement strand
GAAAATTGCATCCATTCGCACCAATTGATCAATGCGCCGGATACGTTGAACTATTCCGCACATTGGAAAACTGGTTGTGCGACATCACTGGCTTCGCGGGAATGTGCTTGCAACCAAACTCTGGAAGCAATGGTGAATATGCGGGATTAATGGTCATTCACGCGTATCACGAGCAACGCGGACAGGGCCATCGCAATGTCTGCTTGATTCCAGAAAGTGCGCACGGAACAAATCCAGCAAGCGCGGTTGTTGCGGGCATGCACGTTGTTGCCGTTGATTGCGACAGTGAGGGCAATGTTGATCTTGCCGATCTGCGCGCCAAGGCCGCGCTTCACACCAATGATTTGGCGTGTTGCATGATGACCTACCCAAGCACGCACGGAGTATTTGAGGATCGCATCAAGGAGTTGTGCGACATTATTCACGAACACGGCGGTCAAGTTTATATGGATGGCGCCAACATGAATGCTCAAGTTGGTTTAACTCGCCCTGGCGAAATTGGCGCCGATGTGTGCCACTTGAATCTGCACAAAACATTTTGCATTCCACACGGCGGTGGTGGTCCGGGCGTTGGTCCGATTGGTGTGGCCGCGCATCTGTGTGATTTTCTGCCGGGTCATCCGGTTATCAATCCAGCAAATGCTGGCAAGCACGCGATTGGTCCGGTGTCTGCCGCTCCTTATGGAAGCGCCAGCATTCTTCCAATTTCTTGGATGTACATTTCGCTCATGGGCGCGGATGGTTTGCGCAAGGCCACACAGGTTGCCATTCTTGCAGCGAACTACATGGCCAAGCGCGTGCAAAATGATTACAAAGTTATGTTTGTCAACAAGAACGGTTGTTGCGCGCACGAGTTCATCATTGACTGTCGCACATTTGACCAGTCGGCAGAAATTAAAATTGATGACATTGCAAAACGCTTAATGGATTTTGGTTTCCACGCTCCAACAATGAGTTGGCCCGTGCCTGGCACGCTCATGATTGAACCAACAGAGAGTGAATCGAAAGAAGAACTGGATCGATTCTGCGAGGCGATGATTGCGATTCGCGCTGAAATTTCGCAGATTGAACAGGGAAAAAGCGATCGAAAAGATAATCCTCTCAAGGGAGCGCCGCACACGGCTGAGGCGATTTGTTCCGACGCATGGAATCACAAGTACACGCGCGAGCAGGCGGCGTATCCATTGACGTGGGTTCGCAATCGAAAATTCTGGCCGGCTGTTGGTCGCGTCGACAATCCATATGGCGATCGCAATCTTGTGTGTTCGTGTGAGCCGCTGAGCGCATACCACTAAACACATGATGAACCGCCGACAAATTCTCGCGGCTGGTTTGTTGGCAACGGCGGTTCGTGGCGCACACGCGATTGATCTTCGCGCCGCTGAAATGTCGGAACAGTTTGGAAGTCGCGCTCCAAAAGATGACGGGCGATTGCTTCGACAAAGCGTTGCGCGTTGGTGCTTGGGCTCCATGACCATAGAACAAGTAATCGACTTGGCGAAGTCGGTACGCCTGGATGGGATTGATCTTCTTGATCCACCCGACATTCAAAAGGTGCGCGCCGCAAAATTAGCGTGTCCGGTTGCGAATGGTCCCACAACAATTGCGGACGGATTGAATCGCTTGGAAAATCACGACAACATTATGAAGCGAGCGGAAATTCTTTTTCCGCAAATTTCTTCATCTGGAGCGCCGCTTGCAATTGTGTTTGCCGGTAATCGCGGTGGTCTTGATGACGCGAAGGGCTTGGAGAATTGCGTGGCTGGATTAAAGCGGCTCTTGCCCATCGCTCAAAAATCAAATCTTGGAGTGGTGATGGAGTTGCTCAACTCGCGCATTGATCACAAAGATCACATGGGCGACCACACCGCTTGGGGTCTTCAACTTTGCGAAGCGGTGAATGACCATCGATTTGGTTTGCTGTTTGATATTTATCACATGCAAATCATGGATGGTGACGTGATCCGAACCATCCAAAAAGCTGCGCCGTGGATTCTTCACTATCACACTGCTGGGGTGCCTGGTCGGGGTCCACTGGATACGCAACAGGAGCTGTATTACCCGGCGATCATGCGGGCGATTGTCGCCACGGGGTACCGCGGATTCATTGGACATGAATTCACGCCTTCAAAAGATTCAAAAGCTGAGTTGCGAGCGGCCATTGCCGCATGTTCGGGCGACTAAATCAAAATTAGGTGTGGCGTTTGGTGGCTGTAACGAGATTTTGTGGCTTTGATTATCACTTTTGGAGACTCTAAAGCGACTTTGGGTAGGTTGAAGCGATTTTACCTCAGGTCGGGGGTCATTTTGGACACCTTGCTGCGTCATTTCAAATGATGGCTATGCTCACTTTCCGTGTCTGAACGAGCAACAATCACATTATTAGGTGCTGCAGGAGAAGTGACTGGGTCGTGCACTTTGTTGGATACACCGCGAGGTCGCGTTGTGATTGACTTTGGACTTTTCCAAGGATCTCCAGAGCAAGAACATAGAAATTTGCAGGTTCCAGAAATTGATTGGCCACATGTGGATGGCGTGATTGTCACGCACGCCCATGTTGACCACTGCGGTCGCCTTGGAATGTTGCCACGGCTTCGCTGCGCCGCTCCCATTTTCGCAACTCCGCCAACAGCTGATTTGTTGCCGCGTGTGTTGCGCTCCAGTGCGTCCCTGCAAGTACTTCGCCACGAAGAGTGGCGCAATGGAACCACGCCGATTGCCCGCGTTATAGATCCCCCGCCAGAGCCCGGAACAAAGAGCAAGGCCTCAAGCCCGGAGCCACCCATTTTATACGACGCGCATGACGCCATGCTTGCGGCCGAAACGGTTTGTCCTGTTGAATATAATGTGTGGCGCGAAATTAAACCGGGTCTGCGATTTCGATTTCACGACGCATCACACATTATAGGTTCAGCCAGTGTTGAGGTTGCATTTATAATAAATGGAAATGAGAAAAAGGTGCTGTTTTCTGGTGATTTAGGGCCCGCTCGCAGCCCCCTACTTCGCGCCCGTGAATTACTTCCAGATGTAGATATTGTGCTCATGGAGAGCACAAATGGAGCGCGTAATTTCTCTGCCAGTTCTTCGTCGGCGGATGCGCTTACAGAAGTTGTGAAGCGCGTTGCGGCCCGCGGCGGAAAAATACTAGCTCCGACTTTCGCGCTGGGCCGCGCGCAAACATTATTATTACGTTTGGCGGACCTGTCGCGCTCAAACCAATTGCATGGAATGAACGTGTATTTAGATTCGCCCATGGCTATTCGCGCGTCTGAATTGTGTGGTCGATATCCAGCCTTGCTTGAACCAACACTTCGCAGTGCGGCGGAAGCTGGAAATGATCCACTTCAATTTGCGGGTCTGCAACATTTATTTAATCGAAGACAGAGTTTAAAACTTGCAAAGAGCACGCAGCTTGGAATTATTCTGGCTGGCAGCGGATTTTGCGATGCTGGTCCGGTGCTCCATCATCTTGCTGCACTCATTGCAGATTCACGAAACGCGATTTTATTCGCGGGTCATCAAATTGTTGGCTTGCTTGGACATTCAATTTTGCATCATGCGAAGTTGATCGAGCTCAAGGAAGGGATGTTTGAAGTGAAGGCAGAGCGTGTTCATCTGGAAGGATTAAGTGGGCATGCGGATCAGGGGGATTTGGTTGCCTGGATTGGTGCACGAGAGGGCGGAACCCCTAGGGTTATTTTGAATCATGGTGAGCAGGCTTCACGCGTTGCGCTTGCTGGAGCAATTCAAGCATCTCTTGGCTTGGAAACCGAATTGCCAGACTTTATGAAGAGTATTGAAGTCTTATAACCAAAGCCTGTCGATTCGTTGTAAAAATAATTACAACTAGCTGATTTTTATAAATTATAAATTAATGGTTTAAATGCGCGATATGGCATTTTTTTGCTTTTAAATAAAGCCAGACCTTACTGCTGAATATCCACAGTTTTTAATTTAATTTTCAAATTGAATTTGATCAGTCCGAAGTCCAAGTTTGGCCAGCATTCCTTCAAACTGATCTAGCGAAAAGAACTCCATAGAAACCTTTCCAGTGTTTGGTTTTCGACCAAGCTGAATTGTGACACGGGTTCCTAAAAGCAAACTCAATCTCGTCTCTAAATCTTTGACGTTTGCCTGTCGTCTTGCGGGTTGTGTTCCACGTGGAACCCTGCCTTTAGATTCTGCAGATAATCTCTGTACTTCTCTTTCAAG
>CAJACJ010000012.1 GCA_903938205.1 uncultured bacterium | reverse complement strand
ATACAAGCACAATCACTGTGATTATGCAGCCCAACACAATGGCAAAGGAACGCGGGTTTCTCACCCACGCAGTCTATAACAATTTAAAAAGTTCCATGAGCCTATTGGAATGAAATCGCAACCTTGCACGAGTATTGCTCATGATGCGATTTTTAAGGCCCGTTGTTCCGACCATTCTCTTCACGTAAATTGTAATCCGACTGGGCTTGAGAATAATTTGACTGAATCATGCTGCCATTGGTCGCGACATTCAACATTGCCGTGTTTGCCGCCAACTGAATTGTTGCTGCTCGCGCCATCTGAGTTGCGACTGCATTCATGTACACCATTTCACCACGCGAACTCGCTTTTCGAGAAGCGGCCTCCGCTTTAGCGACAGCGGCTTCCGCCAGATTCACATATGTATTGTGATCGCCAACCAAAGTCTCAACTGCCGCCAGAGCCGTCCTTGCGACATCCGAGTTGTTTGATCCCACGATTGTTGTGAAGTCATTCAAATATCGGTTGGCGGTTGCTCGGCTATCGGCAAATTGCTGCGTAAATGAAGTTTTCGAAGCATTGGCTCCGATTACGGCATTGTTTAAATTTGTTGTCAAATTATTGATCGATGACACCGCCCCCATCGCAAGCGTGTTGTGTTCACCAATCTGACCCACTAACTGGCCCGCTTGATTTTGAATGGAATCAACCCCACTGTAGAGATCATTTAATTTCTTCAAATCGCCCAAATCTTTCCGCAAAGCCCTATGAGAAGCATTGGTATTGTACAATTCATAAAACTTCAATTTCGATTCATTTGAACTCGTCAAATCCTCAAGACTTTTTAATTCAAATCCAGCCATTCCCGTCATGACGGTCTTGCCCTCGGAGCCGCCCATGTATTCCATGCCAGTTTTTCGATGCATCAAATTCACCTGCGCTGTCATCTGGGAAACTTGGTCAACGATTGCGTTGTAATGATCTGTTCCTTCCTCAAAATCTTGTTGCGCAGCATTGGCCAAGGCAAAGGAGGAATCGGCTAGATCTTGAATATCTTTGGATGTCGATTGGGCCGCAAGGACATGTGGTTGCGCGAAATTCAGAAAACTTTGGTAATCAAACTTGGCATTGGCTTGATTAAAGCGATCCTGAATCTTTGCGGCAAGCACTGCGATTCCATCAGAACCTCCATCCTGACTGACATTGGTGAGATACGCCATTGACTGAACGCTAATGTCAACCGCTGATCGATATTTGGTCGCCTCGGCCAAGAACAATGTTTGAGTCCCGCGAGAACTTGCATTGCGAAAATTTGCCATGGCCGCGTTGGCAGCGCTTAAACCAGCCTCCACTTGCATGGCGGAAGTGGTCGCTAATTCTGTAAGTACAGAAAGCGCGCGCGCTGATTGCTCACTGGTTGAACCTGCAATCAATCCCTTCAAATCACCTAAAAAAGTGTTCATTTTGACCAACTCTAGGTTCAACAATTCGGAGTTACGTTGGGAATATCCATCGAGATTTTTTAAATTGTGCAAGGCCTCCTTTGCCCATTTCAAGTGCTGGTAAGCGGTCTCCACTTTGCTAAACTCGGCTTGTACAACAGCATTCAAAGTCTGCGCGTACCACAATTCAGTCCCAAGCTCGCCATTCCAATTTTGCTTCAACGCGAACAGGCTATCTTCGGTTCCGTTCAACAATTGACCATTTCTCAACGCCTCTTCGGTAATGACACTCAAAGCAACATGACCAGAGTCGGTTCGAAATTCGTGGCGTGAATTATCATCAATAAAATAACTGCGTGAATCAAAATTCATGGATTCAAGTTTGCGCTGCGCGGAGATCCAATCATTGAACGCGATGCTTTGCATAATCTGAAGTTGCCCCCCAACACCCATCTCCGTTGATGAGAATGACTTCGTCGCACCTTCATGGTCGCTTCCTTTCCATAAGCGATCCAGTCCCAGCAAAGATTTTTGCCAATCACCTGACTCGTACACATTGAAATTGCCGTTAAAGTTTTTAAGCTGCGCCGAACTTTCCCTTAGATTGTTTTCATTTAAAGATTTAAGAGTTGAAGTCGTCAATGTGGAGGCTGCGCCCGCTGTCTGATAGCGCATATAGACATCGCTGTTCTGATCCCCACCACCAGAATCCGAGGCCAAAATTAAGGCGGTATCAATTGCATTTTCATTCGCTTGACCAGCCTGCGTCTGCTGAATTTGCTGAATATTTGAGCTTGGATTTGCGCCCGCAATTCCCTGAGCGACCTGTTGTTGGATATCAGATTGACTGACCATAGTTCCAGCAATCGGTGGCGGACCAATGGTGCTTACCCATGCGTTCTGCACTGGATCTTGCCTGCCAGACTCGGAAGATGTTTTTCCTTGACCCGAGACAAAGTAAGCAATGTTTGCAGCAATATATTTAATTTCGATGGCATTCGTATCGTTGCTTTTTGCGCCCAAAGTTTGCACTCCCTTCAACGGACTACATGTAAGCGCAAAACCTGTTCCACGAACCGAGAGCGTGGTTTGAGGCGTGACAACTTTGAAATCATTCGCAAAACCAACGTGGTCAACTTT
>CAJACJ010000011.1 GCA_903938205.1 uncultured bacterium | reverse complement strand
GACCACCCGGATGTTGCGCGCGTTCAAAATAATCTGGCGTTCTGCTTGCGCAACCAAGGCAACTTGCCGGAGGCTGAAAAATTATTCCGCGAGTCGCTCAAGACCAATCAAAGTCGCCTAGGCGCCGACCATGCGGATGTGATTATTTCCCTGAACAATCTCGCCAAGGTGTTGCAAGATCAGGGTCAATTTGATGCGGCCCTGGAATTTTCAAATCAATCCGTGGAGAAGGCTCGGCGCGTATTTGAAAAAACAGATCCCAAGCTCTGGGTCTTTATCTCGCGTCGTGGCTCCATTCTTGCTTCACTGAAAAAATGGAGCGCAGCGGACGCCGATTTGCAAGAAGGGTTGAATGGTTTGAAAGGCATTGAAGCGCCGCCCGCCAGAATTCGCATGACATTGAGCGATTTGGTGAAATTGCACAATGACTGGACCGCCGCCGAACCAAGTCTGGCACAACAAAAAATAGACGCCAAGAAGTGGCAAGATGCGCTGGATCAATTCAATGCGGCTCACCCGAAGTAGATTTTAACGTAGGCGCATAGCAAACCATTCTCGCGCGGTCCGCCCAACACCAGAATAATTTAGAATTGCGTAGCGCAGTTCGAGCATTGATCGCTTGAACTTGATTTCAAATCGCGATTTTATTTCAGGCGCTTGGCAAGCCACTCACGCGCGGCACGAAGGTCGCGGTTGAGTGTTGGCACGGTCATTTTGAGATCTTTAGCGGCCTCTTCAATGGATAATTCTTGCAAGCACACCGCCGTGATCACTTCAGCTTGTCGCGGACGCACCGCGCGTAGTACCTCAATAGCGCTCATGATGGCCAATTCCTGCACTTCAGATTTTACTTCCTCTGCTTTCAGAAGATCACGAGGATTGCCACTGCGTTTCAGCGCGCGACCCTTTCGTGCGCGGTCGGAAAGCACGCGCTGCATTGAAATGTTGGCCAAGCCTTGAAGATGATCGTCGCCTTCAATATTGACGCGCTGGGCCAAAAGTTGCAGCGTGGATTCAGCCACCAAAGATGTTGGCGACATTTCACGATTTATTTTGGAGGACTTCAGAAGCTGTTCGCTGCGCAGAATGCGTCCAGCCATTTCGCGCAATGCTTGGTACTGCTTTGTTAACAGGCTCCTGAGCGCTGGCGAAGAGGATTCACCATTGCTCCCCTTGACGGAATGGCCGTTTGATGTGCTGCCGACTTTGGAGGCGGATGAACCGAGTCCCGAATCTATTGATTTATTATTTTTAGGCGAACTTTTCTTCACAAATAAATTTCAGAATAGAGGGGTGTCGGGGGGGTATCTGTACAAGGAACAGAGGCCATCCCCCGTGAATGAGTGAACGAGTATTTCAAGGAGTTTTATATCAAAGAATATTCTATTTTTTTTTTTTTCTAAAATCAAAAATTGTGGATTAGCCACCAAATCAATTTTGACTGATAAAACAGAGGATAAAAGAACGAAAGCCGACCCAGTTGAATGGATCGGCTTTCGATTTAAGACTTAAATATTGAAAATGGAACGACTTACAATCAAACCGCTGCGGCCATCTTTTCCGCCTTCTTGCGGGCGTCATCGAGAGTCCCAACATACATAAAGGCGCTCTCGGGCAAATCGTCGCCTTCGCCGTTGGCAATGCGCTCGAAACTATCAATGGTCTCCTCAAGCTTGCAGGTCACGCCTGGGTAACCCGTGAAGATTTCCGCCACGTAGAACGGCTGGCTCAAGAAACGCTCCATCTTGCGGGCGCGCGCAACGGTCAACTTGTCATCTTCTGAAAGTTCGTCAACGCCCAAGATGGCGATGATGTCTTGCAGATCCTTGTAGCGCTGCAAAATACCTTGCACGCGGCGCGCCACTTTGTAGTGACGCTCGCCCAGAACTTGCGGATCAAGAATACGGCTGGTGCTGGAAATTGGATCGACGGCGGGATAAATACCCTTCTCGGAAATCTTTCGCTCAAGCACAATGAACGCGTCCAAATGGCTGAACGTGGTCGCAGGCGCGGGATCGGTTAAATCGTCAGCGGGCACGTAAATAGCCTGCACGCTGGTGATGGCGCCTTGCTTGGTGCTGGTGATGCGCTCTTGCATCTGACCCATTTCCGTGGCGAGTGTTGGTTGGTAACCCACGGCGCTTGGCATGCGACCCAAGAGCGCGCTGACTTCCGAACCTGCTTGCGTGAAACGGAACACATTGTCAATGAACAGCAATGTTTCTTTACCGCTCTTGTCGCGGAATGCTTCCGCCATGGTGAGCGCGCTCAGACCAACGCGAAGACGCGCTCCAGGTGGCTCATTCATTTGACCGAACACCATGGCTACCTTGTCAATGACGTGGCACTTCTTGCCGGTGGAATCAATGTATTCCGCTTCCTGCATTTCAAGCCACAAATCGTTGCCTTCGCGGGTGCGCTCGCCCACGCCGGCGAACACGCTGTAACCACCAAAGTTTCGCGCAACGCGTGCGATCATTTCTTGAATGACCACGGTCTTGCCTACGCCCGCGCCGCCGAACAAACCAATTTTTCCACCGCGCACGAATGGGCACAGAAGATCAATCACCTTGATGCCGGTTGGAAGCATTTCTGTTTTTGGATTCAAGTCAACAAATGATGGCGGCTCACGGTGAATCGGCATCAATTCGTCGTACTTCACTTCGCCGCGGCCATCGACAGGTTGACCGAGCAAATTAAAGATGCGACCAAGCACGCCTTCACCAGTTGGAACTTTTACGCTAGCGCCGGTGTCGGTGCAACTATCGCCACGACGCACGCCGTCAGTGCTGGCCAAGGCGACGCATCGAACAATGCCGCCGCCCATGTGCTTGGCGACTTCGCCCACAAGCAGCGACTTCTCGCCGCGCAGTTGAAAGTCAACGTGCACCGCGTTGTAAATTTCTGGAATTTGATCTTCAGGAAATTGTGCGTCGAAGGTGCTGCCGATGACTTGAATGATTTTGCCGGTGGAGGCCATGTGGAATCCGTTGTTTGAAGTGCGGCGCCACAGGAAACATTTCCAGTGACGGGGCTAGGAAGATAGCCGTTGCGCGGCGAAATCGCCACCATTTATTTCACATTGGGCAAATTTGAAAGTGCGGGCTTGAACTTCTGTATTGCCAAGGAAATGCGGCGAAGTCATGCGCGCGAAATGCTGGCCGGCAAGCCAATCCGCATGCCAAATACATTAAGCCTGAATGTTGAGAAGGCGACCGCGGGCAAGTCCGGTTGCCACTTCAATTCGGTCCGCGGCGCGCGTGTAGAACTGCAGGCGATCGGGGCCGGCGTTGAGCAGGGGCGCTGAAAATGGGTCTGGAGCAACGGGAACTCGGGCTGCGGCCATGCCATGAAGGGATGGTGTCGCGTGTGAAATGGAGGTGCGACCCGCCAAAGTCATCATGGATCCGTTGATTTCCATCAAAGTCATTCTAACGGCGCGCCTGGGTGTTTAGGAAGGTTTTTGCGAAGGTTTGGCAGATTCAACTGGCGTTTTTGGAGCCTCAGGGGGGTTTGTGTCCTCTGAGGTCGCCCAGCCAAAGGTTC
>CAJACJ010000010.1 GCA_903938205.1 uncultured bacterium | reverse complement strand
TTTTATGTTCCCATTCGCATGACGGCGGCGGCAACCATCGCCGCTTTTGTGTTGTGGAGAATGCAAGCGTTGGTGCCATCCATCGCTGATGCATTTCCACGTGGAAGATGGGGCTTGGACATTCTTCCCGTGCGTGTGTGCGTGGCGTCCGTCGCCGCCATGCTTGGCCTGCTTGTGTCATGCGTTTTGTTGTGGCGCGGTCTTATTCCGCGCAGCTTCATTGACTATGAACAAGAATTCATTCCCGCAAGCGTCATCCGCGTGGAAATGTTCAAAGAGTTTCTATTTCTACTGCCAATCATTGTCGCGTTTGTCATTGGATATTGGTTGGGAACTATGCCCATCATTCAAGCGCGCTGCGAAGTCGCAACTTTTGGCGTGTATGGAATGTGCTCGTTTGGATTTCTTGTGGGCGGCGGAATTATTTGGTTCACGCGCATTTTTGCCTCGCTTGCATTTGGCCGCGAGGCCATGGGTTTGGGCGACGTGCACATTCTTGGCGTGGCGGGCGCGACGCTGGGTTGGAAGATCGCCACGATCACTTTCTTCATGGCTCCATTCATCGCACTGTCATGGCTAGCGATCTCGGGCGGACTCAATCGCATACTTGGAAAAAAGAACCGCGAAATTCCATACGGTCCATATTTGGCCATCGCGTGCGTGATTTCATATTTGGGCAATCCATGGATCGAGCCCTTTCTCGGCGCGCTGCTTGCTCCAAAGTCTCAATGAATTCAAGCAATTCAGCAATCTTCGCTTGACAAATGATGTCGTTGCGTTTGCACTGCAACTTCAGAGCAAATTTGAGCTCGATTCAGCATGTCACAGGGACCTGTTGGGGCTCATCAAATTGAAGGACTTCGCACTATGAAAACAACACGTCTTATTTCCCTACTCGCACTTGTCGCCGCCACAACGTTGGTGGGCTGCAAGAACAATCAACAAACAGTTGATTCACTCACCACAGAAAACGAAAGTTTGCGCAAGCAACTTGATGACCGCAACGCCGCTTTGGAAGCCGCCGACCGTGAGCGTCAAGCCGCCATTACGCGCGCCGATGACGCCGAGGCCAAGTTGAAGGCTGGTGGCGCAAGCACGACTGCCGCAGGCGACAAGAATTTCGCTGGCATTGATGGCGTGAGCGCCAGTCAAATTGGAAATGAATTGCACGTCAGCATTGAAGGCGATGTGCTTTTTGATTCCGGCAAAGCGGGCTTGAAGGAAACCGCCAAGAAAAGTCTTGATAAGGTCGCGGCCATCTTGAAGGAAAAATATCCTGGCAAGTACATTCGCGTCGCTGGTTTCACCGACACTGATCCAATCAAGAAGTCCGCGTTCAAGAACAATTACTATCTTGGTTTTGACCGCGCCTATTCAGTGCGTGAATACATCATCACCAAGGGTCTGGATGGCAAGGTGATTTCGCTTTCCAGCTTTGGTCCAGACGTTCCGTTGAAGACCAAGGCGCAAAGCCGCCGCGTTGAAGTGATCGTGGTCAGCAACTAAGT
>CAJACJ010000009.1 GCA_903938205.1 uncultured bacterium | reverse complement strand
GCCACTACGACTGGTTGGCCAACTCCTGCAACATCTTTTTCTGATTGGAATCATCCACCTTCGCGGCCGCTTTCAACAACATGTTGTGCGCACTATCAGGACCGGCAAGACGGCCGAGCGCGGGCATCAGACGGCGCCAATCATTTATTTCCTGAGGCGAGCGGACTGCTTTCACAAACAACAGAATTGTGTCGGGGTCCTTAATTTGAATCAGTTGCTCACCCCATAATTGCCACAACATGTCGTTGGCGCGCGGCGTTGGGTCGGCCACCATGCAATAGGCAGTAAGAAATTGATCCGCGTTGCGTTGGCGATACAGCGGCTCAAGCGCAAGTGGCGCCATGCGCGGCGCGAATGATTTTGCCGCGCATGACAACCAAAACTGCGCGGCGATTTTGTCCTCACCGCGTTGAATGAGTTCACGCAGCGCGGCGATACTTGCAGTGCCTTCTTTATCTTCTTTGCTTTGCGTCAAAAGTTTTTTGCAATTCACCAGCACGTCCTCTTGACCAGGCACGGGTGGCGGCGGCGCCTTGCGTGCAGAAAGCGTAAATGATTTTGGCGCTTGAATTAACATGAATGGATCGCCAAGAGTGGCAACGCGCCACGGCATGGCGAACGGTCCTTCCCACACGCGCGACGCGATTAAGTACGGAACAAAGTTGGCGCAGCGTGACATGATTTCCGCAGGTGGTGAAAATGCGGGCAAATACGGCTCTTGCACGCTTCCAACATAGGCGTACACGCCCGACTCCAACCAACGCCCACCAATACTCGCATGTGACATGGGCGATGTCAGCGACCACGAATGAATCATGTGCAACACAAGTGGCTTGGAGAGAATTGGAACATCACCAGGCGCGGCGCGCTCTTGTATTGGCGTCTTGCCCGGCGATCCAAGCTCAAAGAAATCGGAGTTGCCCGATGAATTCAAAAACAATACATCGCTTTCAAATCCGTGCGACAACATTTGTCGCCAGTCCATGATGTGCGCCGTTGTGCCCGACCAGATTTTTGTTGTGTAACCAGCCTCGGGAAGTTTTTGCGACCACTCGGCGAATCCATATTTAGCGAAGTCCGTGGATTGATAGCTGTTGAATGCGCCAATGGAATTGCGAGATAAAAACAAACTGCTCATGGCGGCGTAAGCGCAATATTTTGACGTGCCGAAAATCGCGCCGCAAAATGCGTAGCGTGAACCATCCGTGTTGCGACACAACGCATCAGTGACGGCCACTGGATCGGCGGGATTGATTGCGGGCATTCCCCGCGCGCTTGGCCGCAGCGCCGCGGGAACATCAATGATGGTTTTTTGCGCCGTGGTTTTACACAGCACCGCGCCCTCAAGCGCGTCACCGAGTTGGCCGTAAGACAATCCTGTGGAAACAAAACATTGATCAACTGCTTTTGAAAGTTTGTCAAATTGATCTGCGGCAAGAACATCATTGGCGCCGCCAAAATTGCCTTGAATAAAAACTGGAACTAATCCGTGACCGGCGGCAAGCGCCACGCCCGCAACCCACGCTGGATCTGATGAATCCATAATGGCCACGCCGGGTGGCGTGTAAGTCTGCGCGGTAATTGCGGCAAGCGCCGGCGTCTTGGGCGCGGCGGCGTTCCACGCTTTCGACACTGCATTTTCAATCGCGGCCTGCAAGACGGCGGGGTCATCCACATTGGGCGCCTTCTCGATGCGCCGCAACACTTGGGCCGGCTTGAACGCGCGAATGAACTGTGGCGTAAAAATGTCATCCTCTATCAACACTGGCCAACGCGCTTCAAGTCGCCAGTGTGAAATTTCATCCAGGAATGAAGCTTCATCTTTCACCAACACGACGCGATCAAGCGTTGGAATTTTTGCCTCAACGCCGGCCACTCGAAGACCAAGTTCAACGCACCATGGATTTTTTGGAGCAGCTTTCATAACTCCGTCTGGCGCAGCGGGCGAAGTTGTTTGCGATGGTGCTTGTGAAGAGGCGGGCGCTTGCAAGGTTGCCGCTGCTTCAGGAATAAATCCGTCACGCGGCGCGGCCGCGAACATGACCATGCACGCAGACATGGCGACTGGCGCTAAGAGATATCGAACAAATTTAAAACTTGTCGTGCCGATTGATGTCATGTCAATGATGATAGAGTCGAGAGCGATTGTGATGACCCGCCCCACCGAACTTGAAGGCATGGATGAACCCGACGCGTCGCAGGCGGACATGGACGCAAGTTTTAAATTCATCCGCCGCGTCAATCGCCTCGCGGGTGGTTTTTGGGCTTTTAAACGGGCAATTCGCGTTGCTCTTCAGGCGCGCGGCCACGGCACAGAGCCGCTGGAAATTCTGGATGTGGGAACGGGGTGCGCCGATTTACCAATTGCAATTGTTGCGTGGGCGCTGCGTCATGACATTCCAATCCGCGTGACGGCGATTGATCCGCATGCTGGTTCGATTGCCGCGGCGCAAGAATGCCTGAGCGAGTTTGGCCCCAATGCGAATTTTATTCAGCTTGAGCAATGCGGGCTAGATGATGTCGCGCAAAAATGGCGTAAGCGCAAGTGGGATGTGGTGCACGCTGCGATGATGTTGCACCACTTTCCAGATGACATGGTGCCCGCGGCGCTGGCCAGCATGGCGCGTGCAAGTTGCGGTCTTGTGGTGTGGAATGATTTATGGCGGACGCCCATGAGCGCGGCGATTGTGCATGCGCTGACTTTGTTTTCCAGTGAATTTGTGCGCCACGACGCGCGCTTGAGCGTGGCAAAAGGTTTTTCTAAGCGTGAAATTCTGCGGCATGTCAGCCGCGCTGGATTGCGCACAAACACGCTTTCCATGAATCCGTTCACCGCGCGATTTTTATTATTAGCCACGCCAGTTGATTGAACGCATCACGGTAGCGCGACGCTTACCACATTGAGCGCTTTAAAAAGCCACGCCGCCAACAAACCTCCAGCGAGCGGACCAAAGATTGGAATCCACGAGTAACCCCAATCGCTTGAACCCTTATTTGGAATTGGTAACAAGGCGTGCGCAATGCGTGGAGCAAAGTCACGCGCGGGATTAATGGCGTAGCCCGTTGAACCGCCCAGACATAAACCAATCGCAAACACCAACAATGCCACAGGTAATACGCCAATAGCGCCCAGGCTCATTTTCACAACGCTGCCATCGTTCATATTCAACTGAGCGTCTTTCAGCGACAGAATGCCAAAAATTAAAATGCCGGTGGAAATGACTTCCGTTACAAAGTTTGACAGCGGCGCGCGAATGGCTGGCGCGTTGCAGAACACGCCGAGCTTTGTTGGTC
>CAJACJ010000008.1 GCA_903938205.1 uncultured bacterium | reverse complement strand
GCCGGCAATAGCGGAAACGAAAATACAGTTCCAGAAATCGTGCCTGCCCTGCAAAGCGAGGACCCCCTTGTTCGTTGGGCGGCGCAGCAATCGCTAGAAAAACTAACTGGCACCACGCTTGGTTACGGGTGGAGCGACAGTCCCAGCAATCGCGCTGCGGCGACGCAAAAATGGGTCGCGTGGTGTAAAAATAAAAATCTCTCAACTCCGGCCGCTTCTTAATCGGATATTGAATTAGCAAACTATGGAATACCTCACCAAAGGTCTCCTAGCATCTCTTGATTTCAAGCGCGGCATGAACCACACACAACAAAAAACCGTATGAACGAACCTCATCTTCACGCTCGCATTTTAAGTCGTCCAGAACTCATGGCCCCTATTCGAGCCATGTTGTGCGAGTTGGCCTCGCGCGCTGGCTTGGACGAAACAGAGTGCGGACATATCGCGCTTTCCATCGACGAGGCTCTCACAAACATCATTCGCCACGGTTATAAAAATGATCCCGACAGCCACATTTGGATTTCGGCGTGGGAACTTGAAAACCCAAAAGGTTTGCGAATTCAGATGGATGATCTCGCGCCACATGTTGAGTTGGAACAACTCAAAAGCCGCGACCTTGACGATATTCGTCCTGGTGGTTTGGGTGTGCATCTGATTCATTCCCTTATGGACACCGTGCATTTTTCCAAGCGCCCCGAGGGCGGCATGCGCCTTGTCGTTGAAAAATTTCACGCTCTTGTCCCCGCGAATGCTGATGTAAACGTGAACAACAATTTGTAAATATCCACATGCCCACGATGCAGGGCAACCAAGATGTTTCTTGCCCATGACGCAGAAATATCCCGTTTCTTTCCATCTCCAATTTCATGCGGTGGCGCCAACACATGCGAACGCGTTTGCGCCCGCGCGCCGTGCAAGTTTTTAAAAGTTCGACTACGATCATAAACATGTCAGGCGCAACCGAACTCGTAGTGGATGTCGAAACACTTCCCGATGGCTTTATCCTTCGTCCCAAGGGAGATGTCGACATGGCTCGCTCTCCAGCATTGCGAATAAAATTAACCGAGGCACTGAAAGGCAAGCCTGCCCGTCTTGTTGTGGATCTTTCAGATGTTCCTTATATGGATTCAAGCGGATTGGCCACGCTGATTGAAGCCTTGCAAACCACGCGCAAAAATAAGATCAAGTTCATCGTGTGCAATCTCTCACCACGAGTGCGCAGCATTTTGGAAATCGCACGTCTCACAACGGTCTTCACCGTGGTGGACAATCGCGACCAAGCCATCAAGGCGTAATCCGTGGCGCGATTTCAGACCGCCTCATTGGCACTTCTTGATCGATGGATCACCACGCTACTTGGCGTGTTTGAAGCCGTAGGCGGACTCACGCTTCTTGCCGCGAATGTTCTTCGTTGGTTGCAACGCTCATTGCTTCTGCGACAAATTCGATTTGGATTTCCAGCAGCGGTCGCCCAAATGAATCGCGTGGGCGTGCGCAGTATTGGAATTGTTTCCCTAGTTTCCGGCAGCATCGGAATTATTCTTGCGCTGCAAACTTCGCCCAGCCTTGCCACATTTGGTCAGATCGACAAAGTCGCCAATCTCATCGCGGTCGCGGTCTTTCGCGAACTTGGTCCGCTGATCGCAGCCATTGTGTTGACGGGTTTTGCTGGCGCCAGCATTGCGGCTGAAATTGGAACCATGGTTGTCGGCGAGGAAATTGAGGCGCTTGAAGCCATGGCGCTCAATCCAATTCGATTTCTGGTTGTGCCGCGAGTGGTCGCCACAACACTCAGCCTTATTCTGCTTTCAGTTTTGTCAGACCTCATGAGCGTGATCATGGGATGCGTCGCTGGAGTGTTCTTCTTGGATATTCCCTATGAGCTGTACAAGCAAAACACAATCGATCAATTGAAACTTTCCGACTTCACCACGGGCCTTCTCAAAGCGTCGGTGTTTGGACTTATTCTGGGTTTGATTGCGTGCCAAAATGGAATGCGCGTAACGGGCGTCCCGCAGATCGGAAGAGCACACGTCTGAACTCCAGTCACTAATGCGCATCTCGTATGCCGTCTTCTGCTTGAAAAGGGGGG
>CAJACJ010000007.1 GCA_903938205.1 uncultured bacterium | reverse complement strand
GTGCTTCACCAAAACTCTAAGAGCGTCATTGTGATCACGCGCGGCGAGAACGGTGCCGTGCAAATGAAATTCCGCCGCGATGGAACTTTTCTTTCAAAGCCAAAAATTTCCGTTGCGCTTGAAAGCATCGAGGATGACTCGACGTTGGAGATTGTTGCAACTGGGGAGTTCCTTGACCAAGATGTAAAAGAAATGTTGACAACCTTTATTCACGGTGCGATTGCGCGACGCATTACGGTGCGTTTGGTGGATGTTGATCTTGCAGGCGCGACTGTTGGGGGCGGCCACTAAAGTGTGATGCACACTTCCGATTCTGTTGAAGAAGATGCCATTGACTCCGCCATAACTCGAGCGTACGGAATCCTGCCCGATCAAGGGCCAATTGGCGTATTTATTCATCACAACACGCTTCACTCCTATCAACATCTTCCCTTTCATCGCGCCATTCAAGAGGGCGCCGCGCGTCTTGGCGCACAGGCCTACATGTCACTTGAACGCTTTCACGCCGCATGGAAAAGTGGGCGCATTGAAGAGATCGATCTTGAAGAAGCCCTTGATGATGTACAGAGTGCGGATGCAACGTTGCAGCTTCCACTTGGTCTTTCGCGCCGTCAACTTCGCCGCGCATTGCTTGTGGAACACATCGATGATCAAGATGCGGCGGGATTGCTGTGGCGAATTCGCAATGGTCCGTCGCCTGTAGCGGCTGATATGCCGCTGTGGGAGGCCGCTTTGGAACGCGTGGCACGCGGGCCACTTCCTGCAACCAAGACCACACCGCCGCCGCTTCGGCATCGTGACGCATTGATCGCTTGCGGCGCGCGCGATCCAGACATTGCGGTAACGCATGAACTCACCGCGCTCTGTTCTAGTTTTTTGGATCAAGGGCAAGCCGGCATCACACTCCCAAATCGCTCTGAAGGTTTCTTGATGGCGGTGTCGTTGCTCTTTGCTTCGGGCGCATCTGTTCCTCGTCTTTGCCGCGGTGCGGAGGATGACTTCCGCCGAATCGCCATTGAACGAACACCGGCAAAGATTGTCATTGCCGCCGCGCTTGACGCGCTTGGTGTGCCCGAAGATGAACGCCAGGAGTATGTGATTGCCACCGCGCTCGCCCTGCCTGGATGGGCGGGAATGTTCTCTCGACTTGAGCGAAATCCTGCGGAAAATCGTGCGCACTGCCCGATCTCTTTAGCTGAATTCATAGCCGTACGAATGGTGTTTGATCGCCATGCGGCGGAGCGTTCGGCATGTGAAGCGCTGCTTCCAACTTCTTGGAAATTATTGCCTAAGCAGATTCCGCTACCTGAACCAATCACCACCGCTTCCGGTGCGTTTTTACTCTGGAATCTGTCGCGTGTCGCAGGCGCGCGGCCAAATCAAGTGCGCGAAATGGACGATCAATCTCTGGCCACGCTTTGGCACGAGACGACCATCTTTCATAATGGCACGCGCGGCCAGGTGTGGCTTGAGGCGTACGAAAGTCGATACCGACGCGCCATTCTTGGAGCAGTCGCAAGTAGACGCCGCATGGAATTACAGACACATGCACAACGCGCACGCGCTCAATTTATTTTTTGTATTGATGAGCGCGAAGAATCTATTCGCCGCGCGCTTGAGGAACAAGATTCCGCGTTTGTAACTTTCGGCGCGGCTGGATTCTTTGGCATGGCCATTGATTATGTCGGTCTGTACGATCATGAGCCAGCGGCCCACTGTCCCGTGGTGGTCAAACCCGCGCACGAAGTTCACGAGCAACCGGTCCTCACGCAACTCAGTTGGCATGAGCGCCGCGCTGATCTGCGCGATCAATGGCATGGGATCGAACGTGCGGTGGCGCGTTGGTCACGAACGCTGACGGGTGGCGCTGGTCTTTCACTACTCCTTGGTCCAATTGCTGGCATGGCAGCTGTACTGCGAGTATTGGCGCCTCGCACGTCGCTCGATATTCGCGATCGAATTGAAACACGCTTGGCACCCCGGCCAGATACCCGCCTTGGTGGAATACGTCACGAACCGTCGGCGCCACTTTCGCCCGCAGGAAAACCCATGGGCTTCTCACTGCAAGAGGCCACTGATCGAGTTGCTGGCATGTTGCGCTCTATTGGACTGGTTGAAAACTTTTCAAAAATGATTGTGGTACTTGGGCATGGCTCCACCAGCTTGAATAATCCGCATGAGTCTGCTCACGACTGCGGCGCTTGTGGTGGTCGACGCGGTGGCGCAAATGCGCGGCTCTTTGCCGATCTCGTAAATCGAAACGATGTGCGTGAAGCACTACGCACAATTGGAATTGACATTCCCACTGACACATGGTTTGTTGGCGCGCTTCACGACACGGCAAATGATTCAGTGCAGTGCTTTGATTTAGAGGAGTTGCCATTGGCAAGCGCGGACTCCTTTAATGACGCATGGCGAGCCCTTGAAATCGCTCGCCGTCACAGCGCCCTTGAACGAGTGCGTCGATTTGAAAGCGCGCCACTTGGACTTTCGCCAGACGACGCGCTGCGTCATGTAGAAGAACGCGCGGCCCATCTTGCACAACCACGTCCGGAGTATGGTCACTGCACAAAT
>CAJACJ010000006.1 GCA_903938205.1 uncultured bacterium | reverse complement strand
GCACTGGCTCAGTCGTTGCGCATTCAGCGCGTCGGTCACAGAAACTTCTTGTACTCCAGGCAGGTTCAGCGACTTCGGCTGCGAGCCAATGGCCAGAACAGCATTGTGCGACGTGATCAACGAACTCTCCAGCGCAATGTCCCAACGTGCGCATGTGCAAGTGATTTGTGGGATTTCAATGCGCTCGCATGTTCTTGAATGCAAACAACTTGTTCGCGCAATTGATCGGTCACCCATTTCAGCGGCGCCACCATGCAGCTCAGTTCGCATGTCTTCAGCTGGTCCATTTCATGCAGCTCAAATTTCTCAGTGCACTGCTCGTAGTGGAACGACTTGCATTCATTCAGAAATTTTATGAACAACCCAACGCGTGTATTACTGGACACGCTGTGCCACTTTCTGCCAAAGTCGCCAACGGTGAAGTGGGGATCAATCCAAGCAATACTTTTGCCGTTCACGCCAGCGTCCAGCAGGCGACCGATGGTGGCTATACCGGCTGGCCCAGCGCCAATGACAGCCCATTCAAATTGCGCGCTGTGTTGTTGTGTTGATTCTTTCATGGTGCCCCTCCAATAAAGCATAGATTGCGTTTTGATCGGATGTTTTGTCTGTAATTCGGAATTTGTGTTTATTACAAGTGTCAAAATAAAACCGCCCATGGCACGCAATGGGCCACGGGCGGATTTGCAAAATCAGTAAAACGTGCTTCTCAACGCGCGCAATCAGCAACGAACTCCAAGCCGTTCAATTCTTTTTACCGCGACCACGGCTACGTTCGTTTCGTGGCGGAACGTCCGCTCCAACTACACCCACGTCAGGAACCGCGACGCCCGCATTTGGATTTTGCGTCGCACCAACAACTGCGCCCGCACTTGCGCCCGCATTTGGATTTTGCGCAACACCAACGCCCGCACTTGCACCCGCACTCGCATTTTGCGCCGCATATTCCGCCTTCAACTGCTTCGCAATCAGCGCATCATCACCGGCCGCATCCATGCGCATGGAATGCACGCCACTGCTGCGATACGCCACAGACCTATTCGCAACGCGTTCCCACATTTCATTCGCACCCGCCCTGCTCTTTTTAAAGAACGCCGCGTTGCTCGCGTCAATACTCAAACTGCTGCTGTCACTGATGGCGCTCTCATCCGCGCTTAAAAACACAAACTGCCAGCCAGCCTCTTTCGCATCCGCGATCATCTTGCGCACTTGTGCGCCGGTAAACTCGCGGCTGGCGTTCTCTTGTCCATCCGTCACAATCACCATGACAATTTTCTTGGGACGCAGCGCTTCCGGCAACGCGCCCAAACCTGCCTTCAAATCATTTATGCCACGGCCCACCGCGTCGTACAACGGAGTGCTGGCACGCGGCACGTATGTTTGCCCCGTTAAATCAGCCACCATTTGAATGTCGGTGAATTTATGAATCACTTCAAATGGATCCTGACTATCAAACTGAACCAGCGTGAAAGTTGCCGGTGTTGGCAGCGACTTCTGCGCCGCGATGTAACTGTTAAAGCCCCCGATGGTGTCTTGCTTAATGCTTTCCATGGATCCCGTGCGGTCCAAAATCATGCAAATGTGCGTGCGATCGCCTTGTGACTTGTCTTGTGACTGCGTCATGCGTGTCCCCTTGGGTTGGTGTGAAACAAATTCAATTGGCCTGAACCAACATGGCTCAGCCCCTGGTAAGTGGGGACACAGTAGGCGTGAAAAAATAAAAGTCAATACGTAACACAAAACATTTTACGCAATTGTCAAAGCTTCCCCTACGGGGAAGAATTTTATTATTTTTTAAGATTCATCGACGCCGCACAAAATATAACCGGTCACAATTTTAAAATATCGCAAATTTTTTCAGAATAGGTGTCACACTTTTTCAAACACGCCCGCATATTTGACCGTTCAAAAATCTCAGAAATTATTTCAGAATAAGTGTCACACTTTCACCGTTCCGCTTTCCATTGAAACTTTTCACATATCCGTTCTCTCACGGACTGCCGAGTTTTATAAAGAGCGTCTTCACTCCAACATGTGCAAGCTAATCACGCACCACATGCTCCGTGAATTTGACAAGCGCCGGGTGCATTCGGCGGTAAGAACTGCCGCAGGCACATCGGCAATTGCAAAAAGTAAAACCCACTGCGAGTAGATCGAACAAGCCTTAGTGCGGTACCGCGCCAAAGCCGCGCAGATATTCAGCAAGCGGATTTGCGAGCAACCAGGGCGCTACACCAATCAGCACCAGAAGACCAAAAGTGACAACCACCACATATCGCTCTGGTCGGCGCAGATCGCCGGCAAGCGATGTGGCGGGTGGACCCAGAAAAATCTTTGCGAATGTGGCGAGCGATGCAACCGCAAGCAGTGACGCCGCCACGATCATGATGAGTGAACCCGCTACGCTTTCTTCCCAAAGCGCATGAAGCAAGAGGTCGTCTGCAATGAAACCTGCCGTGCCTGGCATTCCAACACCAGATGCCGCAAACAAAAGAAATGCCGCCGCCAAACGTGGCATGCCCCAGATTCTTCCGCCTTGGTCTTTTAGTAAAACACGCCCACAGCGATCTTCGACCGCCGCCACCATGGCGCCAAGTCCGCCCATGGCCAACGCCAGCGTGACAGTCACTAGAAGCGCGGCCGCACTGTGTCCATGTCCCGCCGCGCCAAGTGCGGCGATCAACATTCCGCCGTGCATGGCAACTACGCATCGGTAAAATCCGCGCAGGTTCACCTGTACAAGCGCGGTGATGGCGGGCAATAAAGCAAGTACTGCACCAAGTCGCACCAATGTGGAGCCCGTATCAAAGGCAAACTCCGTTGGCGCCACAAATCGTAGATAGGCAAACATTGCCACTATGCATGTTGAAATTTGCTCAGCCATGGCAAGGGGTGATCGATCAATCACTCGAGCCGCAAGCCAATGCATAGGCCATGCGCCCGAAAGCGTGGCCAACAGCAACACCGCGAAAATCAAATTCAGCACAGGCCATTCGCTAGTCAAAGCGGCCGCCACCGCGAACAGGGTGGACACTATGCACGGCAGTTTTGGCAAGTCCGTTCCCTTGTTTGCAAACACTCCGCGCATTATTAAAAGAACCGCAATCATGCCAAAGGCAATTGTGCCAGTGGCGCAAAAGATGGAGGCAATTGATAGCGCAAGCGCAACTGCCGTCAGAATAATTCGTAGCAGGCCAACGGACGCGGATGAAACAATGACTGGAGCAAAAATTCCACCCGCGGCAAGCGCGGCCACAATGTAGGGAACACTTTCAGGCGTCATGGATCTCTTTCCTTTCCGCCGCCAAAAAGTACGCGCACTCGTCGATCAAATTGATCAAGCGCGCGTGCAATCAACATAAATGGATCCAGTATTGAGTCGATTCGATCATCAAGTCGAAGTCGATGAAGTGCCGCGGCATAGACGCGCCGCTCAAGAACTGATTGGGGTTGCGACTCCTCCGCAGGCACAGCATGCACGCCGATGCGGTGGGCATCATGAATAGCGTTGGGTGCGCGCAGATATTGCCAGACACGCAACAGCGCGTGCCCACTGATGTGAACAAGCGCGAGTGTTGTAAATCCAAGTGAGATCTCGGCAAGAATGAGACCAACTTGGCAAAGCGTCGCATGCGCCAGTGCGCCCTTCGCATCAGGATTTGTGCGCGCCACCGCCGCCGCATAGATAGCCGTACTTATGCCAACGACCGCGCCAACAACTTGTACAACAGGCGAAGCGCTAATGATTGGCGATATGCGCAACATTAAAAAGAGACCGGCGTGAAGTGAAATGCCTCCATAAAAAAGCGCGCTTGTTGGAGTTGGTCCCTCCATTGCCCTAGGTAACCAACCAGAAAATGGCAACTGCGCGGACTTGCCCATCACTGAAAGTAAGAACAACAGTCCGATGGTGGTGGATTCCCACAGTGGTAAAT
>CAJACJ010000005.1 GCA_903938205.1 uncultured bacterium | reverse complement strand
GCGATGGATCTTGCTGCCACGATGGCATCGCTGGCAAGACCGTGCGAATTCGAATTGGAAGCCAACCCAAAGCGCATGCGTGGTCTGCCATCAAATCGCCAAGGCACAAAACCTCCGCTAATTCGGCATGAATCACACTCTTGGATTCAAACGGAGCGTCCATGACCACCACCAAAGGAGTGTCGCGCATGGTGCGCGAAACCAACTGCGCCGCTCGCGCTCCCCAAGCCAACACAACGCTGGGCGTTGAGTGATTTAAAACCCGCGACAACACTGGCTCGGCCAGTCGTAAATTTCCGCAAGGGATAGGAACTCTCCATGCAGGCGCAAGACCGCATTCAACTGCAAGTTGCGTTGACAATTTTGTCCCAAGCACGCCAACTTCAACGCGGTCTGCTCCAATTTTTTCCTCAAGCACATGCACAGCTTGCGCGCATGCGGCAAGAGTGGCGGCGCCAGCGCCAGGCCCAAGTGGATCTGTTACGCAAACAATTTGTGGCCGAAAACTCACTTGCGCACACCCAAATTTTTACCCAGTTCTTTGCGCTCGTGTTTATAAAATAATTTCGCCACTTCAGAACCAATTTCGGCGGCAAGCAAATCTTCAACTTGCCTACGCCCGGAGGTGCTTTGATACAAGTCTGCGCTCACTTCGCGCATGTCGGTGGCAACAGGCTCGCCCGTTAATTCACTTGGCGCAGGAAACAGCCTCGATCGCCCTGAAACATCGATCACTTTCACGGATGCCGACGCTGAAGGAAGCGAATCGCCACCTGGATCCGCAAGTTTGAAATCGCGAATTTGCACATAAATAATCATGTCCGCGCCCACGCGTTGGCCAATTTCACTAATGGGCATGGGCTTGTCCACCGTCTCATCTTTGCGCGCCATGGCAAGCGCATCTCGACTGGCGATGGTCTCCGTGATCAAACCTTGTTTCATCAAGTCCGCGGCGACCTTGTCGCCAATGACCGCTCGAAGCTGTGTTCGACTGAGAATATTCGTGCGGTCATCCACAAAGACAACCGTCTTTCGATCTGGCAAATCATATTTCGCATCAATAGAAGGCGGACCATCGATGATGTAGGCGGCGGGCACAAGATAGTTGCAACCAGCCGCCAGAAAGAGCAAGCCCGCGCATGAGCAAATGCATTTGATGAAACGATCATGAAGTATGAATAGCATTTTATTTTTTCGTATCTGGATATTTGTCTTCAATATGATCAAAGAAAACCCACGCGGCATTGCGAACGAACGCGGACAAAAGACCTTTTTGCACAAGCGTGATTGGCATGGACTCGCGCGTCACTCCCGCATCAAGCGGAAATTGCGCCGACACATTCCACTGATCGACCGTTTGATCCGCGTCCAGACCATCACGCTCGGCCACGCCGACATTGCCCGCGGCGACGCCATCCCATAGAAAGCGATTTCCCGGCGGATTCAGGCGATATTCATACAGATCGATAATATGACAAGACGATCCACATCCAACTCCTCCGCCACTTGCCCCAATGGTTGCGCCGACCAATTTGGCGTTTGATGTTGATAATTCAAACACAGCAGCGGATTCATCATTTTGATGCCTGGAACATTTTCCTGCAGACGCTGCGCCAAGTTGACGGAAATATTTGGAACGGCGGTCGGATGCTCATAGACCGTGCCCATGTCGGCCTTCACAAGAATGGCGACACGCTTGTTGTCCAGTCCGGCGTACTTGGCAAGGACTTCTATCTTCTTGTCGCGCTCAATATTTTGCCCGATCGCCGACGCGATGCCGAACACTTGGCAACTGGAAATAAATCCAAGCGCAATCACCCCGCACAAAGCAATTTGCGCCCGTATGCAAGCCCTCTTTGAAAGCACGCTCTTCATTGCATCTCTCCCGGCATGAATGTGAACTTCCAAAACCAAGCCGCGAAAAACAAAAGGACGGCCGCGCTGAACCACCACTTGTTCAGAAGCGGATCGAACAATCTTTGAAATTGATAACCCGTAAATGAAACGCCCAAGGTAACCACGCAACCAATCGCTGCCGCGATGGCCAATAGTGCGCCCATGGGTTGCGCCACAAATGCCGAAATGAAATCAGCGCGCGCGGCGTAAGCGAACGCCGTGGTCATGCCGCAACTTGGACATGGAATTCCCATCGCCGCTGGCCATGAACACACTGGCAACCCAAGTTGTTGATGGGTGCCAAGTCCACGAGGATCAGGCGTCAATGTGGCGGCGACAATCAACGGCGCAAGAAGCGCCGCCGCCAAAAGCAAAACCAATCCGCGGGTCGATGCATTGATTGAAGCAACTTCAGCCATGACTCAAGAGTGTAACTACAGTCGCGGCGCGCTAGACACTGAACGCCGAACACGTCAGAATGCCCTAATGCAAAGCACATCCAGCCACGATCGCATTGATGGCCATCTTGATTTGGCCTATCTGGCCATGCAAGGAATTGATCTTGAATCGCAATCGCCAGATCGCGCGCGCTTTGGCGTGAATTTTCCGGCGCTTCGGGCTGGTTCATGCAAAATGGTTTTTGCCACGTTGTTCACGGAAATGGGTTGCGATGAAGCGTGGGGCTACGCCAATTTTGACGATGTAGATACCGCCGCTCGCGCCGCTCGCTTGCAGTTGCGTCTGTATCAGGGCCTTGAATCGCGCGGCGTGATTCGCATTGTGCGTACGCAAGCGGATCTGTTGCAATGGAATTCCGACGGACCAACGCGCGTGGTAATTTTAATGGAGGGCGCGGATCCAATCGAGTCGCCAGAGCGCGCCAAGTGGTGGTTTGATCAAGGCGTGCGCATGGTTGGTTTGACTTGGGCCAAAGGTTCGCGCTATGCGGGCGGGAATGCGGCGCCGGGAGAGTTGACTGGGGCTGGAAAAAAAATGATTCAAGCCCTTGATGCTGTTGGCATGATTCATGATCTTTCACATTTGTCGGACGAAGCATGTTCGCAAGTGATCACGCTCGCCAAAGGTTCGATCGCGGCAAGTCATTCCAATTGCCGCAGTCTTGTGCCTGGTAATCAACGGCATCTCACCGATGAAACTATTCGCGCCATCGCCGCGCGCAAGGGCGTGTGCGGTTTGAATTTGTATGGAAAGTTTTTAGCGAACGACCGCGCTGCCACGATGGATGATGTCGTGCGGCATGTCAAACATGTTCGTGAAGTGGGCGGAGTGGAATGCCTTGCTTTAGGCAGCGATTTCGATGGCGGCTTCACCCCCGAAGATTGTCCTGTGAATGCGCGGCGCCCCGAGGATGTTGCGGCGATCGAAACGGCGCTTACCCAAGCAGGCTTTCCATCTACGGAAATCGCTGGATTTCGCAGCGAAAATTGGCTTCGAGTGCTTCGGGCTTCGCTTCCAAAAAGTTAAGTCGCACAAGTTGTTCAACTGTGCGTGATTGCTGAAGTTGTCACGCCTTATCGCGCGAACCACCCTCTATCACTCTGCGACGCCTCGTCGATCTCAAGGCTTCAATGTGCGTTCATCATTCAGCGAGACATGGATAAATTTGTCTTGCGCGCGCAGAACTAAATCAATTCGCACGCCGCAGTGATGCCAGTCCACGGCTTGCGTGGCGTCGGTGAAAATAATTCGCTCGACAATTGGAAGCGGGTCTGCGGCCAAGCCAGGGAAACCAAGACGAATTAATGATGAGTTGCGTAGCGCCCAAGCGGCGGCTTGGCGAATGGACGCGGCTTGCTCCACTGGCGCGATCACATGCAACTGTCCCGCATGGTCCGTTGCAAATTCAATCAGTGC
>CAJACJ010000004.1 GCA_903938205.1 uncultured bacterium | reverse complement strand
GGTTGGGCTTGCTGTAAACCATTCATCTTCTGGTTGTGAACTCTTTATCCACAGATTTTGATTGTTTAATGCGGCGCCTGTTTCATTTTTGTTCACAAGTCGTAGGCAATTCTGATTTAGTGGCGCTTGTTTGTTTTTAAAATAAACAAAGCAAAATTACTCGGAAATTGGTGCGTATCTTTTGAAACCACCTCAATACGTGTCACCATTCTGTTGTGTAGATGCGGCATGTTGGTCACGTTGGACTGACAAAGAACGGGGCAGAATGCGAACAGCCGAAGATCGGCGCGAGCGTTTGGCGAAATTTATTGATTTAGCCAAGGTGTATCGAGGTTGGTCGCGTGGTGAAGTTTCGCGCGCATTGGGTCGTGACGCTGGAAAACTTTTGCCGGAAAGTGGAAACCCCAAATTGGATTTGGTTGTTGGTCTTGCCAACGCGCTTGATTGGAGTGTTGGCGACATTGTGGATGGTGTTTGGACCGCCGATGATGATCGTGAAGTAAAGGGCGATTATGCGGCTCTTGATGCATCTGCGCGCGCCGCGCATGGCGAAGGCAAATTTCGTCAAATGTTGGATATCGCAAAACAAATGGAGCGAATTGCAAATACGCCAAGCGAGCGGGCGCTTTCGGCAAATCGTATGGCTGGGGGTTATGACGGGCTTGGTCAATACAACAAAAGTGTTCCGTGTTTACAGGTGGCGCTTGCGGAGCGGGGAATTCCGGCTGGTCTTCGGCTCATGCTCACCGTGAATTTGGCGAATGCGCATTACTGCGTGTGGAACCTCACGGAAAGTCGCTCAGCGGCGCGCGAGGTTTTGGAAATGTTGGAAGCCACCACCATGACCGAGCGGCGTGAGCGTGTGTGCCATGCGTTCGCGCACTATGTCCGAGGAAATAGTTTTCGCCGCTTGATTTTGGTTGAAAATGATTTGGCGCGCGTTCATGCGCAACGCGCGCACGATGAATTATCACAAGCGTTGAAGGAGTACGAGGATCTTGCCGACACGTTTGGCGATGAGCGGTACGCGGCGATCGCCAACACGTGCCGCGGTGGACTTCTTGAAGTGCGGGCCGTGCTTGGTGAATTGACTCCAAGCGAGGTGTTGGAGCGTTTAACGGTGGCGCTTGATCGCGTGGTTGATGTGGCCGCGCATGAGCCTGGTGATTGGCTTGAAAGCTGGGGTTGGTGGTGCATCTTTGGTTGCAATGTTGCGCTGCGGCATTTTGCGGAGGACGAAATTTCCATGCGCATGGCCATCTTCACCAATAAGGCAATGGAAATTGCGGATCGTTTAGAAAACTGGAGTTTGCGCGAGCGCGCGTTTCAAATGGATTTAGAGCGGCACGAGCGTCTGGTCAACGAGCCCTGGGTTCTTGATGACGAGGAGGTCAGAATTCTTGCGGGAACCATGGGTCGGTTTCCAAATTTTCGCGCGGCTGGTTGGCGCATTCTGAATGAGGCGCGATTTATTGACGCAGAAGGAGGCGCGCGATGGCTCGGAGCTTAAACATTCAACGTAAGACACGAATTCTGTTTCTGGCTTTCATTTGTGTGGCGGGAACAGTTGCCGCAAACGTGGTGTCGCGACCATCGGGTGCGACATCATCCAATGGAAGTTCAAATAGTTTTGCGGGAACGGGATTGCCTTGGTGGAAAAAAACCGTGTCGCATACGGTTCAAGAAGAATGGATATTCGCGCAACTCATGAACACGGAATATGGACCACGTTGGCGCACCGCGTTGCCTGACAAGACAGTGTTGAGGCTGTACCAGCAATTTTGCGTGGGACAGCAACAACCGTAAATTCGCTTTATTTTGGCTGTAAATTTGGCATTATCAAATTTCCCGCGCGCTCCGTAGTATCGCTCTATGGCAGCAGGATTACTTCTGGTTCTTAGTGGCCCCTCAGGCGTTGGCAAGACCACGATCGCGCACGAAATGCTTCGGCGCTTCGGCGGGCATTTCAGCGTAAGCGCGACCACGCGCGCACCAACCAACGAGGAAAAGAATGGCGTTGACTATTCGTTTGTCACTCCAGAAGTTTTTCAACAGATGATTGACCAGAAGTTGTTCATTGAATTTGCGCAGGTGTTTGGTCGAAGTTGGTACGGCACGCCGCGCCAGCCTGTTGATGCGGCGTTGGCGAGCGGCGAGTTGGCCGTGCTTGATATCGATGTGCAAGGCGCCGAATTGGTGCGTGACAAATATCCAGACATGCTTGGAATTTTTATCCTTCCTCCCAGCGAGGAGTCTCTGCTGGCGCGCCTGCGTCAGCGTGGCCGCGAAGATGAATCCGCCATTCAGCGGCGCTTTCGTGAATCCACTGTTGAAATGCAACGCGCGCGTGACAATGGTATTTACAACGCGTTCGTCATTAATGACGACCTTGCTGCGGCCATTGAGGAAGTGGCGCTTCTTGTGTCCGAAAAATTAAAGACGCATATCGCCCAACGCTCCCACTAAAAACCGTCGCGTTACAGTCGGACCTTGTGCAAATTGAAACCGGACGGGCGCGTGGGTGCCGCGTATCAATCGCACAAAAGTGGTCATAATGCATTTCATAATGACTCTCGCCGCGTTTATGAATTCTGAAATTATTGTTGGATGCGTCGTGATCGCGTTCGTCGCGCTTGTGACCTTGGTTGTTTTATACAACGGACTCGCTGTTCGTCGTGTGCGCATGGCCAATGCGTTCAGCCAAATAGATGTGCAACTACGGCGGCGCTCGGATTTAATTCCAAACCTCATTGAGGTTGTGAAGGGCTACATGCAACACGAGCGAACAACGTTGGAGGCCGTCATTCGCGCGCGCGGCGATGTGAACGCTGCCGCAGGCGAGGCCTCGGCTGGAAATTTTGGCGCCATTCGCGCGCTGTCCACCGCGTCCATGGCCCTTGGTGGCGCGTTGCGCGGATTGTTCGCGCGTATCGAGGCGTATCCAGATTTGAAAGCCAGCGCGCAATTTCTTTCGCTGCAAGAACAATTAATCACCACAGAAAACCGCGTGGCATTCGCGCGCCAAGCCTTCAACGACGCGGTCATGCGTTACAACGAGGGCGTGGTCACGTTTCCAGGCAATCTAGTTGCGGGCGTTTTTCAATTTGAACAAGCCGAGTTGTGGACAACCTCGGATGATTCACGTGTTGTCCCTTCCGTGCGAATTTCCTAATGCAAAACAAGCGTGAATCTCTGCGAGCGATCGACAACATTGCGATTGTCATTGGCGCAAACACATCGCCCCAACAATGTAAATCACGCGTCTGTCTTTCCAAAATCCGCCCATGAATTTCTTTGAGCAACAAGATCAGGCCCGGCGTCGCACCACTTGGCTTGTGCTTCTTTTCTTGTTAGCCGTTGTGTGTGTTGCGCTCAGTTTCTATGGGCTCGCCCTGTTTGTCATAGTTCCCCAGGCTCAAGATCGGGGCGCGAAAGGCGTGGACCTTTGGTGGAACCCGGAAATTTTCATGCAAATCACCGGCGCCGTCTGTCTGATTATTTTTCTTGGCGCGGGCGTGCAACGACTTCGTCTTGGCGGCACTGGTAAATCCGTGGCGGAGGCGCTTGGCGGCCAACCACTTCAAGGCGCGACCGACAACACTGACGAACAAAAGTTGCGCGATGTTGTTGACGAAATGGCCATCGCCAGCGGCATGCCTGTTCCGCCAATTTATATTTTGCAAGAGGATGCCATCAACGCGTTCGCCGCGGGAAAAAATCCGCAAGACGCCGTTCTTGGTTTCACGCGCGGCGCCATCACGCAACTCAACCGCGACGAGTTGCAGGGCGTCACGGGACATGAGTTCAGCCATATTGCGCACAAAGACACGCGGCTCAATTTACGAATTGCCTGTGTGGTGGCCGGCATTATGTTGATCGCGCTCATTGGACGCGTCATGCTTCAGGTTGCGGGTCGAATAGCCACCGCTCCGCGCATGTCTAGTAAAAAAGATGATCGTGGCAGCGCGGCCCTTCTGTTTGTTGCTGTTGGTCTTGGGCTTCTTGTTGTCGGCGGTATTGGCGCTTTCTTTGGTCGACTTCTTCAAGCGGCCGTCAGTCGCCAGCGCGAATTTTTGGCCGACGCATCCGCGGTGCAATATTCTAGAAATCCAGATGGAATTGCTTGCGCGCTGCGGCGCATTGGTGGTTTACCTTTCACGCCCATTCAATCGCCAGCCGCTTCTGGGTTGAATCATTTCTTCTTTTCAAAGTCAATTCACTCTTGGCTTTCCACGCATCCCCCGCTGCCAGAGCGTATTCGACGCATTGAACAAGGCGGTTTTGTTAATGATGTTGTTGGCGATTCTTCACGCTCAACATCCACTAATTCTTCGTCAAGTTTGTCGGCGGGATTTATGGCAAATAATGCCGCGCAAAAATTATCTGATTCCCACCCGAGACCAACCGAATCAAAACAAACAAACCGCGCGGCTTTACACGCGAGTGGTCGTCCAATTACGCGCGCCGATGTTCTTCAAGCGGCCATGTCAAAAACGGTTGCGCAAGAATCTCTTGCTGGTGCCCGCTCTCTTTTGAAACAAATTCCAGACGCCGTGCGTGACGCGGTGCATGAACCACTTGATGCGCAGGCGGTTTTATTATTACTTGTCACGGGGGCTCAGACAAACATGCGTGACACCGTGCGCGCGCTCACGCTTGAACAACTTGGCGAAACAATGGTCGCGTGTTGGGACAGGCTTGCGCCTCACGTGTTTGATTTGCCAGATGAAACTCGCCTTGTTGTGCTTGATCTGTGTGTTCCAACATTGACCCAATTGACCAAACAGCAATATGTCGCGTTTCGAACAACGCTGACCGCGGCCATGCGCTCGGATAATCAAGTTGATTTATTCGAGTGGATGACACGCATTGTTTTGACCAGAAGAATTGAAACCCGTTTTGGTGCGCTGTCACAAAAAAAAGCGACGCGCTCCATGCGGGACTGCTCTCAAGACATGCGAATTGTGCTGGGAACATTAGCGCACGCTGGTGGCTCGCCCCATGGCGACCGCTCGTTTGATCTTGGAACTGCGGCGTGTGGATTGAATGGACTTACATTTCCAAGCGCCAACGAATGCGCTCTTGACGCGCTCCATTTTGCCCTTGAAGGTCTGGACGCGCTTGTGCGAAGCGACCGACTTCTTCTTGCGAAAGCGCTGGTGTGCGTTGCCGCCGCCGACAACGTGTACAACACTCAAGAATTATTATTGCTTCGCGCGTTCGCATATCGCTTGGACATTCATCTGCCAATACTGTGATAATGCGGGCTTTGAAATAAAATCTAAATCACTGTTTAGACGGCCCGGCTTTCTTTCAATATGTGAATTGGTTTTTCAAAGACCGCAACAATTCAAGCTTGCTCGTAATATGCCTTCATGGTTCTTCGCGCCATTCTTCTTTCCTCTCTTGCGTTCATTGCAGCCTCCTGCGCCGCAAGTCCTCGCCAAAAAATAATTGAACCCGTGAATGGAGAAACACCACAACTTGTTGGTCGTTGGATTTTTTCACCAGGCGACAGTTCTTTTTCACAAGACCCCAAAGCTGTGAAGCAAGATGATGCCATTGAAAGTCCAATCGGATCCACTCTTTCTTTGGGTGAGGGTGGAATCATGACGGCCCGCGCCGAGGATTTTGTGCGCCGTGGAACCTGGAAAATTTCAATGGGTTCTCTGAAACTGATTATTGATCCGCCACCAGAGCGACGCGAGTTGTCGTTTGTTCCCCTTGTTGAGTTGGACCGCCTCACACTGACGGGGACGGACGGCGTTGTGTTGGTGTACCAACGCGACACGTTTATCGCGCTTCCAAACACAAGCCCGATAGTGACCGAAACTAAAAATCTAAATAACACGGCGCCGTCAGTCAAAAAATAGTTGGCACACTTATGAATAAAGATTCCCGTCCACAAATTTGGGTCATTCGCCACGCTGAAACCGAGTGGAGTTTAAATGGTCGACACACGGGTCGAACAGATATTCCTTTGACCGCGCGCGGAAACGAGGCGGCCATTGAATTGAAACCTTGGATCAGCGCCATGCAATTTGGAACCGTTCTTTCAAGCCCGCGCACCCGCGCAATTCATACAGCGCAACTTTGTGGTCTTGAAAATCAAGTTCAGGTTGAGCCACTTCTAGCTGAGTGGGATTACGGTGATTATGAAGGCTGGACATCGCTTGAGATAGCGACAAAAAATCCTGGCTGGGATTTGTGGCATCACGGCTGTCCTGGTGGCGAGCATCTTTCGGATGTTCATAAACGCGCCGTGCAATTGCTTGATCACTGCAAATCACTCTCTGGAAATATCGCCATGTTCACGCATGGACATTTTTCGCGCGTGCTGATTGCCACGTGGCTTGAACTGCCCGTTACGCGCGGCAGAAGTTTTGCTATTCGCGCTGGCAGTGTGAACGTGCTTGGTTGGGAGCACATCAACAAAGTCATTTGGAGCATGGGCGCCGTTCCGTCTGGACCGGGAGTGGGTCGTTGACATCACAAGCGCGTGAGCCCCTTCTTCTGCAATATTCAAGCGATTGTGTCGACAAAACAAATTCGCACGCTGTCGCAACAATCACTTTGAATGATCCAGATCGTCGCAATGCTCTTGGCGACGACATGTTCACCGCGCTTGAAAACGCCCTGGCCGATATTCAAAAAAACTGCGCC
>CAJACJ010000003.1 GCA_903938205.1 uncultured bacterium | reverse complement strand
TGTCTCAACGGTGATTGCATCGCCAACTTTTTTACCTTCAACGCGTGGACCAAGGTCTTCAATTAAAAGGCCAAGCAGTTGACCCTTGCCTTCATCGGAGGTGTCTGGCACAACCACAAGCGCGCGATCATTGGTGAAAAATGGTTCAGTGTCCGCGTTCTTGAACGCCTTCACTTCGCACAACATTCGATCAAGCGGTTGGAATGGACCAGGGATGCGAGTCGCGTTTCCAAAGCGATAGCCTTGGCGTCGAATTTCAAGGTCAACATGCTCATCCTTAATTTCAAAGATGGGTCGCTTCACTTCAATTCCGTCCGTATTTGGAAGCGTGAATTCAGGAGCGACTTCAACTTCAATGCTGAAGATGAAAGGCTTGCCAACTTCAAGCACCACTTCGCGGCACTCGGGAGTCATCTCTGGATTGCCAACAGGTTGCAACTTGTTGGCTTCGATGGCTTGCCCATAGGCCTCTGAAAGAATTTGATCGCGAGTTTCTTTCAGCAGCGCGTCGCCGAAGCGGCGTTGCAGAAGTTCACGCGGCGCGCGACCTTTGCGGAAACCTGGAAGCGCGGTTTCATTTTTCAATGAGCCGAAACCGGTCTCAAGCCGCGCCTTCACGGCGTCGGCCGAAACAGTGACCGTGATTTTCTTGCGGGCTGGACCCGCGTCTTCAATTTTGACCTGGTTGGATTCGACGGTTGCTGCTGATGTGCTCATTGGTATCTCTCTTTGATGAATTCAAGCGAAGGCTTGAGGGTGGGAAAGTATATGAAAACGAACCCGTCTTGAGGGACGGGTTCGTGCAAGAATTCATGGAATGTTCTGAAAAACTTGAAATCAGCGCAAAATAATTCTGGTTTAGCGATTCAGCAACATCTCGGCGTAGGTTGGAAGGGTCCAAAGTTCGTTTGGAACCCATGGTTCGATGGCGTCACAGGCTAGGCGAGTTTGCGCCATGGCTGGCACAACTTCATCACGCACTTGGCGCATGTGCTTGGCATAGTCGGCGATCTGTTTGCTTTCGGCGTGCTCCAAAGAGGTAAGCGCGGCGCGCAAACTGCTGACATTTTTCATCCACGACTTCAGCGCGGCTTCATCTTCCGGGCACTCCACGCCAGCCGCGTGGCATGCTCCAACATTGTCAGCCAATGTTGCTTGCCATTGGCTTGCGATTGGAAGCACGCTCTTCTTCACCATGGTGATTAGGGTGCGCGCCTCAATGCGAACAACCTTCACATAGGTTTCCATCAACACTTCGGAGCGCGCGTTCAATTCAACGCTTGAAAGGACATGGTATTTGGCGAACAAATCGCGCGCGTTCTTTGTGTCAAAGCACGGAAGAGATTCCGCGGTGCTTTGCATGTTGGGCAAACCGCGCTTGGCGGCTTCCTTGTGCCAGGCCTCTGAATATCCGTCGCCGTCAAAGCACACGCGGCGGTGCTTCTTCACAATATCTTTCAGCACGCTGCGTACGGTGCTTTCCATTTTCGCTTCGGACGGATTTTTACCGGCTTTCTTCTCTAGCTCTGTGGCAACAAAATCCAAGCTCTCAGCGATCATGGTGTTGAGAACAGTGTTTGGCCAAGCAACGCTTTGGCTGCTGCCCACGGCGCGAAACTCAAACTTATTGCCTGTGAATGCGAATGGACTGGTGCGATTGCGATCGCTGGCCGCGCGTGGAAGAAGTGGCAATGTCTTCTCGCCAAGATCCAAGTTGCCACCGCGAATTGTTTTCTTGGGCGCGCCGGAATCAAGTTGATCCAAAATGTCGGTGAGCATGGAGCCTAAATAAATGCTCATGATCGCTGGCGGCGCTTCATTGGCACCCAAGCGGTGGTCGTTTGCGGCCGTCGCAATGCTGGCGCGCAACAGATCGGCGTGCGTGTCAATAGCGCGGATGACGGCGCACAAGAAAGTGAGGAACTGCAAATTGTTGTGAGTTTCCTCGCGTGGATCAAGCAAATTTACGCCAGTATTCGTGGACAAACTCCAATTGTTGTGCTTGCCGCTGCCGTTGACGCCGGCGAATGGCTTCTCGTGAATCAAGCATTCAAAGCCGTGCTCGCGCGCGGTCATGCGCAGAATGTGCATGCACAACATTTGATGGTCGGCGGCAATGTTCGCGTTTTCGTATGTCGGCGCAATTTCATACTGGCCCGGTGCGACTTCGTTGTGGCGCGTCTTCACTGGAATGCCAAGTTCAAACAGGCGCGTCTCGGCGTCGGTCATGAAACTAATCACGCGATCTGGAATGGCGCCAAAGTAATGGTCATCAAGTTGATGGCCCTTGGGCGCGGGCGCGCCAATGAGCGTGCGGCCAGTGATAACCAAGTCAAGACGCTCGTTGAACAATTCGCGGTCGACCAAAAAATATTCCTGTTCACAACCAAGCGTGGTGATGACTTGCGTCACGCCGGTGTCGGTGCCGAAAAATTTCAGAACGCGCAGCGCCTGATTGTTTACCGCGCGAATGGAGCGCAGCAGTGGAGTCTTCTTGTCCAGCGCTTCGCCGGTCCAACTGACGAACGCGGTTGGAATGCACAGCGTGGTGACGCCGCTAGGATTTCGCAGCAAAAAGGCTGGACTTGTTGCGTCCCACGCGGTGTAGCCGCGGGCTTCATAGGTATCGCGAATTCCACCAGATGGAAAACTGCTGGCATCTGGCTCGCCTTGGATCAGTTGTTCGCCGGAGAGTTTTTCAATCGCTGTGCCATCTCCCAAAATGGACAGGAAGGCGTCGTGCTTCTCAGCTGTCATTCCAGTGAGTGGTTGGAACCAATGGCAATAATGTGTGGCGCCATTTTCAACCGCCCAATCTTTCATTGCAACGGCAACAGTATTAGCCACGGCGGGATCAAGCGAGCGACCATCATGAATGGTTCGCTGAATGCTTGCGTACACATCGCTGGGCAAACGCTTGAGCATGGTGTCGCCGCAAAATGTCAGCGTTCCAAAAACATCGCTGGCGCGGACATTGTTGATCATGGCTGAATTGTGATTCGACGTGCGCATTTGGGACATGTCATTTCCTAATTTCTGTTGATGTTCATTTCAATCCAAATTGGCCACCAAAGTGGGAGCCACATGGACTGAGAGAATAGCAATGTTGGCTAGTGGATTGATGCATAAAACAAGCGTATTTGTTGAAGATTGCCAAATGGAAGCGGCTCAGTGCCCCGCAATGAATGGACTTAGCCCAAGATACTGCGCCGCCGATTCACATAGTCCCACACTACAAATCGGTCCAAGTCTTCACCGCCGGCGAACATGACTCGGCCTCCGGTGGTTTGCGCCATACGTTGTGCGAATGAGACATCCTCTTCTGTTTGGCTCCATGAAGGCAGCAAAATAATGTTGATGGTTATTCCCTCACGCTGGCAGAGCATGGCTTCGCGCATGGTGGCTTTTTCCGTGCGCGGGTCTGGAGGATAAAGAAGGAACAATGTGCTGCCTTCAAAGTGCGCGGTTGGAAGTCCGTCCGTTATGAGAATGATTTGCTTGTTGGGGGTTGCTTGCGCGGAAAGAAATTGGCGACCCAGTTGCATGGCGCGCTGAATGTTTGTGAAGTGAAGCGGAAGATCGGATTCCGTGACGCGTGGGTCGGATAGATCGGCTTTCAGTCTGACCACGGAACTATTGATTGAGACCACTTTGGGCATGAGCGCGGGCACATCGGAAATTGCGACGGCTTTGGCCAGTGAATACATCTCGATCAGTTGTAAAAAGTCGCCGGGATATTCGCTGCGGATCAGTCCGTCCAAGGCCAGCGCCATTTTCTTGCATGCCACATATTGCCCGCCATAACGCATGGATCCCGACATATCCATGAGCACGGCGGTTGCGGCCTTGGGCGCGCGGCGAGTGCGATGCACTTCAATGTCCTCGCTGCGAATATGCAGCGGGCCAGGCGTGCGCGGGCCAGGTTGATTGGAGCGTTCACGCAGAAGCGCGTTGATGAATGTTTGCGGCACATCCATTGCGGCGGGGGAGTCTCCAAATTCGTAAGCGCGTGTTGACGGAAGTTCAACCGCTCCATCATTGGTCAACACGCCTTCGTGTCGACCCGAGCGTGCGGCTTGCAGTGATGAAAAAATTGTTTTCAACAGTCGGCTTTGATAAATACGCATGGCCTTGGGAGAAAGTTTGAAGCCTTTGCCGTCTTGTTCCAGGCCTTGTTGCTCGGCCAGTAGTTTGGCTTGCTCCTGAATTCGCTTGGCAATTTCGCGTAAATCACTCACGTCTTGTTCTTGCGCGAAACGACTCAGCGCTTCCATGTCAATCTTGGCAACCTTGGCGTTCTTCATGGCCTCTTCAATTTGCGCAAGCAGGCGATCAATGGTTTCCAACTCCTCCTTGATGGCCAACGCTTTCTCCACATTCATTGTGATGGCGCCGGTGAACACATATTTTGAAGCGAGTGATTCCACTTGGTAGCGCTCGCCAAGGCGTTCAATAAGTTGCAGCAAACGCCGCGCAAACAAGCTCTTTTCCTCCACGCGGTACCAAAGTTTTTCCAGGTCGCGCAGTTGCTCTTCCTTTACCAACTCACGGAACTTTTTTTTCAACTCTTCGGGCGCTTCAATTTTGCCGGCAAGGTCTTGAAATATCTTGCGGGCCTCTTCGCGCACGGAATCCGTTTGAAATGTGGCCAGGATTTTTTCTTTGCGCTCCTGCAACATGCGTCGCAGTGATTCCAAACTTGGACCAAGACCATTGATTGAAGCGGGGTCAATCTCGATCGCGTCGGCAAGTTCTTCGGGCGTGAAGCGGCGCATGGAGCCGTACATCATCATGTGGTTGAATGCCGCACCAACCGCGTCAGGCGCCTCTGATCGCGGTGGCGGAAATTGAATCGGATCAAATTTTAAATAGGTATGCAAAACCCCGCCGAGAGATTTTTGCGCAGCGTTATCATCGCTCAATGGTTTCTTGGCGGGCACGCTTATTTCACCTCGTAAGAAGTCCGTCCATGTTTCTGTGAACGCGAGATTCGATCGGTGGCATGCAATCCCGCAAGCACAAACTCCACACAACTGGCGCGCACGGCGGGGTCCTTTGATGCGTTGACTTCAAAGGCCTTGTCCCACGCCGGCGGAACGCGTTGTAGACGCTCGGCATAAGTGGAACTTGGAATTAAATCGCCAACCTCAATCTTCACGCCTTTGGCGAAAATCTCGGCAATTTCACCCAATCCGTGCTCATCCACATATTCCTGAAATACAACTCCGACCGCCTCCGCAATGATGGAGTCCAACACTTGCTTCTCGTTCATTTGGTGGCTGCCCATGAGATCAAGTTCAAGTTTGCCAGCCGAACTTGAATACAGATGCGCAAGATCACTGATGCGCGGCACCGCTGGAGTTTCGCCAAGTTGAATTGCGCGGCGACGCGCGTTGGCAACCATGGTGCGCCAATTGCTGGAAGAAAATCGCGCGCTTACTCCACTGGAAGAATCAATGAAACGGCTGGCCCGGGCTTGAATAGAAATCTGCTCGATGATTTCATCCATGAATGGTGGAACCACAACTGGATACGCGCCGCCTAAATCAATGTCGGCTTCTTGGCGTGTAATTTGAATTCCAAGCGCGCGCTCGCGCGGGTAGTGCGTCTGAATGACGCTTCCAATTCGGTCCTTCAATTGTGGAATGACTTTTCCCGAGCGGTTGTAGGTGCTTGGATTCGCCGAGAACAAAACCAAAACATCCAGATCAAACCGGATGGGGTACCCGCGAATTTGCACGTCACGTTCTTCAAGCACATTGAACAGACCAACTTGCACCAACTCATCCAAGTCGGGCAATTCATTCATGGCAAAAATTCCACGATGCGTGCGCGGAATTAAGCCAAAATGAAGCGCGTCTTCGCTGCCCATTCCGGCCCCAAAGGCCATTTTTGCTGGATCGATCTCGCCCACCACGTCGGCGAACTTTGTTCCTGGTGCCAAACGCTCTGCGTAGCGATCCTCGCGTCTCCACCATGCGATTGGAATCTTATCGGCTGGCGTGTTGGCCAACATGGCGCGGCCCATTTGTGTGATGGGCTTGGTGGGATCTTCGTGAACAGGGCAACCAGGAATATCCATGTATGGAAGTTCAGCATCTAGAAATCGAATCAGCGAGCGCATGAGTCGACTCTTGCCCTGACCTTTCTCGCCAAGAAACAACATGTCGTGGCCAGCAATCATTGCGTTGACAATTTCTGGCAGCACCGTGTCTTCGTAGCCCACAATGCCGGGGAAAAGATTTTCTTTGGCCGCCAACATGCGGGTCATGTTTTCGCGCAACTCTTCTTTCACAGTTCGGCTGCGCCAGCCAGACTTCATCAATGCGGAAAGTGTGCGGGGAAGATCTTTGGAGTGTGTTGCGGCGGCGGGTGTTGCTGTTGTCATTGGTGTGGTGCTTGTGTTGATGGTCAAGGGATCAAATAAAATGCATCGGCATGCGGGAATATGTCTTGCATCCTAGGCACGCATGTCGACCAGTGGTTATATAAAATAGAGGGCAAAAAGCCGTATTATTTACGTTTTCGCTTATGGCCGTCAAATTGGTTTCCGAGCCACCCGCGGCGCCAAAAAATAAACAGAAAGATTGCCGCAACAGACGTCATCAATCCCAAAGCAAAGGGGTAACCGTAAGTCCATTTCAATTCTGGCATGTTCCAAGCGCTTTTTTCCATATCGAAGTTCATTCCGTAAATACTGGCTATGGCGCCAACAGGAATAAAAATAGTTGCGACAACGGTCAGAAATTTATTGACTTCGCCTAAGCGATTGCTGGCGGAGTTGAGATACAACTCCATCAAGTCGCTGGCCATCATGCGGTCGGTCTCGATTAAATCCATCAAGCGAGCGACATGATCCGCGGCATCACGCAAGTAGGGCCGCAAGTCTTGCCCCCACACATGCTCCATGGTGGTCATATTCAAAATGGCGTCGCGCATGGGCCAGACGGCGCGGCGCACCCGCATTAAATTTACTTTCACGGCGCGTATGTCAAAGATTTGTGAATTCTTTGATTCCTCCATAATGCGAGCCTCCAACGCATCAAGCGAATCACCCATGGTGCTGACAATTGGAAAGAAGGCGTCAATGACCGTGTCCACCAAGGCGTACGCCAAATAGGCCGCGTTGCTAATGCGCACACGGCCCTTTTTTTGGCGGATTCTATTGCGAATCACCTCCAAGCAATCTCCTGGGGCGGTTTCTTGAAAGCTGACCACGCAGCGTTCGCCTAAATACAAGCACAATTGCTCTGTCGTGAATTCATGTTGATGTTCAACAGGGTGCGGCATGGGCACAACAATAAATGTCGCATGTCCGTCGTATTGTTCAACCTTCGCGCGTTGGGAAGTGTCCGCAATATCTTCTAGCGCCAATGGGTGGATGTTGAAAATGTTGGCGATCGATCGCAGCGTCGCCTCATCGCCAAGACCATCTACATTCAGCCAAATGAGCGGCCACTTTTGCATGAACTCTTTCACCTCATCAGGGTGCTGCAGTGTTCGCTCCTCAAAACTTTCAGGCGAGTATCCAAACACCGTCAGGACGGGCTTTGGTGATTCTGGATCAATGATCAGCGTGCCAGGAGGATGATTCAGATTTGGCATTGCCAATTCGTTTTCACTTCTTTTGGAGAAGATCTGCATAGAGACAGGCTAACTCCGCAAGTGAAATCACTCAATCACTTGGGCGGTGAATTTCCAAAACAAATAAATCATGCCCATGGCGACCGCGGCGCGCGCGCTCCACGCCACTGTTCGAATCCAATTTGTCGCAACAAGTTGAGCGTGCGTATCCGCATTAAATCCCTGTGAAAGAAGCGTATGGCAGGGCACTTGTAGCAAAAACGTGCTCAACCAAATCACCACCACCAAAGCCAGTCCGCACCAAGTGAGCCACGCGGGAATAGCCGGCGGACGATTCACCACCAAGAGAATGCAGCACGCAAGTTCCATCAACATTGGAATAGCCACGATTGGCGTGATCCAACGCGAGTGCAGTTGTTCGTACTGCGCAAAGGTCTCGCGGCTCACTTGGCTCATGAGCGGGTAGTGCACAATTTGAATCAGCCAAATCAAGCCCATGAGATAGAGCGAAGCGGCGGCTTGAACAAGAAGAAGCGTCATGGAAATGGAGTTCGTCAAATGATGCGCCTTCGATTGAAATGAATTTGAAAGAGATGCACGGTCTAGCCAAAGTAGTTCACTCTCGATTGTGTTCGCGATGATAATTATTGATCCGCAAAATCCTACGCACGCAACCCGGCGCGCGCAAAGTCCTCATGCCACCACCAAGAATTGCAATTGATCCGTTTCCGTGTCCAGCAAAGCAACAGTGAACTCACTCGCGCGGTGAAGCGCCCCAGGATTGATAATGCGAGTAGCCCCGTGGCGTTCGTCGCGGCAAACATGAGTGTGTCCATGCAGCAAAAAATCCACGCCCTCATTCAGCGCCGCCGTGACGCAATCCGAATCATGTCCATGCGTCATTGCAAAAGTGCGGCCGCCACATTCAAAGCGCGCCAGAGGATGTTGCACAAGTACGCCTAATCCAAGCGCATATCGGCTAAGAACACGCCAATCTGGATCGCAATTGCCAAACACCACATGTGCTTGAATTCCCACAAGTTGATCAATGACCTGCTCAGTTTCAATGTCGCCGCAGTGTGCGAGTTGGTTTGCGCCCTTGGACAGCAGAAGTTGCACGGCTTTGTGCGTGCGCTCGTGGCGGCCATGACTGTCAGAGAGAATTCCAAGTTTCACACATGCATGTTGGCGTCAAAGTAGGTGGGTGGCAAGTTGGTTAGGATTTGCACATGATTCAAACGCCTTCGCTCCGAACACGTTTTGCGCCAAGTCCCAGCGGCCATCTTCATGTGGGCGGCGCTCGCACCGCGCTTTTTAATTGGGCCTACGCGCAAGGTCGCGGCGGAAAATTTATTCTTCGCATTGAGGACACGGATCAAAAGCGCTCCAGCGACGCGGCCAGTGTTGGATTTCTGAAAGACTTGAAGTGGCTCGGCATTGATTGGAACGAAGGACCCGAATTTGAAGGTTGCGGCGGCGGGGATTTTGGTTCCTACTTTCAAAGTGAGCGTCTTGATATTTACAACAAGTATTTGGATCAACTTGTTCAGCAAGGGAAGGCGTATTACGCCTTCGATACCGCTGCGGAATTAGACGCGGCGCGCAAGGAATCCAAGTCGCGCAACGAGGCCTATCGCTATGACCGAAGTCGCACGGATGGGATTTCGCCGGAGCAAGTCCAAGCGTGGCTGAAAGAAGGCAAGCCCGCGGTGATTCGCTTTCAAACTCCGGCGGGCGCCATCACTATTCATGATGAAGTTTTGGGTGATGCAACATTGCCCGCGGGCGAGGTGGATGATTTTGTTATTCGTAAAGCCGACGGTTTTCCAACCTATCACTTTGCTGTTGTGGTGGATGATGAATTGATGGGCGTGACCACAGTGTTGCGGGCGCAAGAGCATTTTAATAACACCGCCAAGCACATTGTGTTGCAAGATGCGCTTGGATTTCGCCGTCCGACCTACGGGCATTTGCCGTTGATCTTCAATCCTGATGGAAGCAAAATGAGCAAGCGCGATAAAGACAAGGCATTGCGAAAGGCGGCGCAGGATAAAAAATTGACCGCGCCTCCAGCCAATACCGTGGACGCCGCGCGATTTACAGCATGGATGGGCGACAAAAATTCCCAACTTGATTTCACCGAAGCGACCGCTATGGCCGCCGCATTGAACATTGAATTGCCCGAGATCAATGTGGATGATTTTCGTCGCTCTGGCTACTTGCCGCAAGTCATGTGCAATTTTCTTGCGTTGAATGGGTGGGGTCCTGGCAACGACTTGGAGAAATTTGATAACGCATACTTGTGCGCCAACTTCGCTCTTGACCGCGTGCAAAAAACCGCCGCCAAGTTTGACCGCGTCAAGCTTCTTGCGTTCAACTTGGATGCCATTCAAAAACTGTCACGCGAACAATTTAGCGCTCTTGTGAAAGCGCACGGCGAGGTCTACCACCCAGAGTTCATGAAAAAAATAACGGCTGCGCAATTCGATCTCCTTGTGGCGGCAAGCCATGAGCGCAGTAAAACGTTGGATGAATTGTTCCGCGGCAATCGCTGGCTCGCCTTGGGCGACGAAGAATTGACATGGGAAAAATCAAAGCAAGTTGAGAAGGCGTTGCTCTCTGGAACTCCCAGCGGGCTTGATCGACTCAAGGAATTGCGGGGTGTTCTTGAAGCGGTGGCGACTTGGACGCCAACTGGCATTGAGGAATCAATTCGCCAATGGGCCACTTCAGCGGGGCTTGCGGAGCAAATTGGTCAGATCGCGCAACCACTGCGTGTTGGTGTGACTGGTTCCACAATTAGTCCGCCCATATTTGACACGCTTGCAATTCTTGGAAAACCGAGCGTGTTGCGACGAATTGATCGCTGTTTGCAAGCTTTCGCAACGGCAAAAACTTGATCAAAAATTGCGTATACTGTTTCGTTCACGGACTGTTGGCGCAGTTGGCTAGCGCGTCTCCATGACACGGAGAAGGTCACTGGTTCGAGCCCAGTACAGTCCACTTTGATTGCTTGAACGCCTTTGTATTCTCCATCATTTCCAGGAACTCACACATGTCACACGCTCAACAAACGCTGAAACAATTGTTCGCGCATCCAACTTCTCACAACATTCATTGGCGCGACATTGTCCACATGTTTGAGGGTCTTGGTGGCACATGCGACGAAACCAAACACGACCACTTAAAGGTGAAACTCGCGGGCAAGGAAATGTCTTTTTCCATTCCCAAGGGCGGCAATCACACGCTTGATAGTGACGATGAAATTGGCGCCATTCGCCACTTCGTAAAAGACTGCGGTCTTGCGCCTGAAAAAACACATTAAACCTTCTTGGACAATGTAAAAACCTAGGCGATTTTTGAACATTTCGTCAGGCTCATTATTTTTGCTCGTGGCCATAACAAAGGGGCTTTGAACGCCATATGGGGATATTTGCAAATTTTTTGTAAATTGTGGCATATAAATGGATCATCCTTGCCGTATTCTCTTTTGAGCCCTTCATGGAGAACAAAGTAAGCATGTTTGCACAGGCGAAAAACCAATTTCGAGACGCTTTCCTTAGTTTCACATTGCTTTGTTTATTTTTGGTGGTTCAGGCTTCTGGCGCACCAACAACTCAGCAAAAAAGTTCTATGGGAGTTGTAAATACTTCCACGCGGGCCGCGACAAAAAATTCGACGCAAATATCGTCTGATCAAATTCCACGTTCCATTCCTTTGGATCTGGCCCCGCAACAAATGGGCAAGTACAGCGTGGGCGACCTGAACGGCAACGGTGTCATCGACAGCGCCGAGTTAGGATTGCTGCTTGTTCGACTTGGCACCAACGGAAGTGATATTGAAAACACAACAAGTAACGCGCCCGCTTCAGTGACGGCCGTGACTGGCACAGGTATGCAAGGTTTGCATGCCAAGAACTATTTGGTGACCGATGGCGCCACGACCTACTCCGTGATGGATGTCTATGTGCGCTTTGGTTCCGCGGTTGGTGTTGGCTCGTCTGGCGAACGCATTGTGAGTAATTACGGCCAAGCGACAACGGATGGCGCATCGGGCAATGTTTCAAAAATTTCTAGAGGTGAAAATTATTCTTCATCAGGCGCGCCAATTTCAAAAATTGTTGTGAATGCTGGCGGCAGCTATATCACTGCTCCAACCGTCACTATTACAGGTGGTGGCGGAACAGGTGCGTTGGCGACTGCGGTCCTTACAGGAACAGCCGTGTCTAGTATCACACTCACTGACCCAGGCACTGGCTACACATCTATTCCAACGGTGACTTTCAGTGGCGGTTCGGGAACAGGCGCTATTGCGACCGCAAGCTTCCTGAATTTCCAACACAGCAACGGAAGTTGGATGCCTGGTCCAAGCGCCACTGGTGGTCAGGGCAACAACACATGGGACTCATTTGTGACGGTGGGTTGCCGCACGCAAGGCGCGGGCAACACAGGCAACGTGACCGCTGACTCTTCATTTGCCAATCCAAACGGCCCAAATCTTGGGCAGTTGGTTGGCTTGGCCAACAACGCTACGCCCCCTGGATATGTCGGTCCAGGTTGGTATCAAGCTGCTCCCACTGATGCTGGCTTTGAAACCAACGCGAGCGCCAACGCGGATCGCTTGGTCTTGGTGGCTCGCTTCTCATTGAAAGTGAGCGACATTGTTGCGTCGGGATCCACAGAGCAAGTGTTGAAATATTGGTGCACAACCACAGGCAAGTCCACGGATCAAGCCGGTGGAACAACTATGTACACCATTGGCGGCGCCATATTAAAGAGCGATATTGCAACGACCTTCACCACCAGCAGCAAGGTTTGGAATTTCAGTTCAACATTTGAAGGCAAGCCTGGACAAACTCCTTGGACTTTCACCACGAATACTGAATCCGCGCCAAGCAATCTGGTTGCCAGCAACGGATTATTTGATGATCGCATTCAACTGACTTGGACCACGGTCGCCGGCGCAACGGGATACAGCGTCTGGCGTTCAGATGATGACGGCGCCACGTACACGCAAATTGCAACCGTAGCCACCAATACGGGCTCATACAGCGATTTCACTGCGTCATCCAACACGCTGTACTACTACAAGGTTCTCGCCACAGGTGGAACTTTGTTTTCCAATGTGGCCACAGGCATGACCACCATCTCCGCGTCAACAGGCGTGGCCGCAACTGATGGAATATTCACTGACAAAGTTCAGGTTTCATGGGATGCGGTGGCCGCCGCGGATTCATACGACATCTTCCGCAATGCGCAAGACAAAGTCAGCTCCATAGTTGTGACCAATGGTGGCACTGGCTACACGTTTGCCAACGTTGTCTTTACTGGTGGCGGTGGTACTGGCGCCTCTGCAACGGGTGTTGTTTCTGGGGGATCGGTTATTTCCGTCACCATCAACAATCAAGGCAGTGGATACACATCAAGCCCAACAATTTCATTCACGGGACCGTCTTCCGCAAGTGGCGCGCAAGCCACTGCCAAACTTTCGGTTGGTTCAGTCGCCGCGCCCGCGACCACATACAACGACACCACCGCCGTTCCTGGAACCAGTTACACCTACTTTGTCAAAACAGTTTCTGGTTCCGCTTCAAGCGGAACCAACGGCAGCGATACGGGCTATCGCAAGCTTGCAACTCCTGCTCCACCATCAGCCAGCACTGGCAATTACACAGCGGGCATACTTGTGAATTGGTCAGCTGTGACGGGCGCCACTGGTTACAACATTTATCGTGATAGCGACACAACCACGCCAGTTGGTTCAACAACAACCGCGCTGAGTTTCAACGATACCGCCGCGCCGATTACGGGAACACACACATATAGAGTGAAAGCCACAACCGCGGTGGCTGCAAGTCCGCTGAGCGGGTTGTCCAATGCCGGTTGGGTTGGCATGACGTCGCCTGCTTCAGGAACTGTCTTGGCCACTTATGGAACCTACGCCGACAAAGTTGTGGTGTCGTGGGATGCGGTGCCAGGCGCGCTTGGATATCGCATTTACAGAGGTGGAACAGTTGGCGATGGCGCTGTGATTGGCAATGTTTCCGCTTCGGAACTTTCATTCAATGACACCACCGTGGCGGTTGCGGCGCAGTATTCCTATTCCGTCGCTGCAAGCAATGCGCAAGGATTTGGTCCCGCCATGTCAAGCAAGGTTGGCGCGGGCATTCGCAATATCAGTCCGCCACCAAATGTGACGGCAAGCGTGTCAACATTCACGGATAAAATTCAAGTCACATGGACCGCCGCGCCAAGCGCAACTGGCTACGACATTTACCGCAACGATAGCGCGGTGAAAATTGGATCCACGTCTGGCAATGCTTCAACCACATTTGACGATGTCTCCGCGGTGAGCGCGACAAATTATTCCTACTTTGTGTGCGCGACCAATAGTGGCTACAAGTTGATCAGCGCCGCAAGTGCAAGCGTTGCTGGATTGCGCGGCGCGGTTGTGCCAACGCCAACAATTACATCGGTCAATCCAAACACGGGTGCGTTGGCTGGTGGAACACTGATCACCATTACTGGAAAAAATCTTACAAGCGCAAGCGCGGTCACTGTTGGCGGCGTCACCGCGACTAGCGTGACCGTTCTTTCGCCAACACAAATCACCGCGATCACGCCAGCTGGAATCGCTGGCGCCAAGGCTGTCGCCGCAACAACTCCTGGCGGCATTGCATCGCTTGCGAGCGCATTCAACTACACCAATACTTCGCTTCCAACTATTACGGCCGTCAGTCCAACATCCGGCACCACGGTTGGTGGAACGCCAATCACAATTACGGGAACAAATTTAACTGGTGCTGTCGTGACCGTTGGCGGCGCCGCTGTGACCAGCGCGACCGTGACTGACACGCAAATCACAGCGCTCACTCCAGCGGGCGCGGCGGGTGTTACCAATATTGTGGCGACCACTTCTGCGGGCGCGGCTACAAGCAACGCGTTTACATTTGTTTCCCCACCAACCATCGCTTCGCTCACGCCAAGCTCGGGATTTATTGCGGGTGGAGTGAGCACGGTCATCAACGGAACCAATTTGCTTGGCGCGTCGATAACGATCAACAACGCAGTAGCCACAATCACGAATAGTTCCGCAACACAGATCACATTTGTAACGCCTGCTGGAATCACGGGCGCCAACACGCTGATTCTCAATACGGCTGGTGGTTCGGCGACCGCGACATACACCTATCTTTCGCCGCCAACAATTTCTTCTATTACGCCAAACACTGGGCCGTTGGCTGGCGCGACGCAGATCACGATTGGCGGAACGAATTTCACGGGCGCCACTGGCGTGACCGTTGGTGGTGTTGCCGCAACTGGATTTGTGTTTGTTTCATCCACACAAGTGCTGGCCACCGTTCCCGCCGCGTCAGCTGGCGCGAAAGATGTTGTGGTTGTCATCGCAAGCGGATCGGCAACATCAACAGGTGGCTACACCTACGCCAATCCTTCAACTGCGCCAACACTTTCATCCGTCGCGCCAGGCAGTGGACCCATGACAGGCGGAACTGCTCTCACATTAAGTGGAACCAATTTCACCGGCGCGACCAGCGTGACTGTTGGCGGAGTTCCAGCGACAAGTTTTGTTGTGGCTTCCGCAACTTCAATTATTGCGATAGCGCCAGCTGGAACTGTGGGTGATAAAGATGTCGTCGTGACCACTCCAAGTGGTTCTGATACCAAGTTCGCTGCGTTTACAAACATTGACATGTCGGTGCCAACGCTGACTTTTGTATCGCCAACATTGGGAACCACACTCGGTGGAACCGCGATCACCATTACGGGAACAAATTTGCTTGGTGCCAGCAGCGTGAAGTTTGGTGGAGTTGCCGTGACCAGTTTCACAGTGGTCTCATCCACAAGCATCACCGCGGTCATGGCTGCGGGAACAGCTGGCGCGAAAGATCTTGAGGTTGTCCTTCCAAGCGCGACGGTCACCAAAATCAGTGGTTTCACTTACATAGAACCCACGATCCCAGCGCCAACCATCACGGGGGTGAGCCCCGTGTCTGGTCCAGTTGGTGGCGGCACGTCAATCACCATTACGGGAACTAATTTCACAGGCGCGACTGATGTCACAATCGGCGGAGTTGCGGCGGCAAGTTTCACTGTGGTTTCTCCAACATCGATCACCGCGGTGACGCCAGAGGGAACATCAGGTTCGCAAACGGTTGCAGTGACAACCGCAGGTGGAAGCGCATCCAAAACAATCGCCTTCACCTACAACACCTTGCTTCCAACAATTGCGTTGGTGACTCCAAACGCCGGGCCACTTGTTGGCGCGAGCGCGATCACCATCACAGGAACAAATCTTGCCAATGTCGTCAGCGTGACCATTGGTGGTTTCGAATCCACAAGCGTGGTGGCTACGGCAACGCAAGTGACCGCGCTCACTCCAGCCACCAGCGCTGGCGCTAAAAATATTGTGCTGACAACGTCCGATGGTTTGACCGTGACCGCGCCAAGCGCGTTCACCTATTTGGCCGTGCCTTCCATCACATCGGTGAGTCCATTCACTGGACCAACCGCAGGCGCGACCACGATCACAATTACAGGATCAAATTTTTCCGGCGCGACAAGTGTGTTGTTTGGTTCGGTCCCCGCCAGCAGCTTCACGGTGGTGTCTGCAACTTCCATCACGGCGGTTTCGCCCGCGGCCAGCGCGAGTGTTGTTCCTGTTGTGGTGACCACCGCTGGTGGAACCGCCACCAAAGCCAGCGGATTCACCTATTCAAACTTGGTGCCAACCATCACATCTATTTCGCCAAGCTCTGGACCTAGCGTTGGTTCAACCGAGATATTGATCACAGGCACCAATTTGGATGGCAGTGTCACCGTGACCATTAACGGCGTAGACGCGCCGGTGATTGACAACACTGCGACTCAGATTTCATGCAGTTCGCCAGTTGGTGCTGCCGGCGCCAAAGATGTTGTGGTGACCACGCCCAATGGCGTTGTCACCAAGACCGCTGGATTTTCCTATTACGTTTCAAGCCCCATTCCAACCATCACCACAGTTGCTCCAGCTACTGGAATTCTCTTTGGTGGAACTCCATTCTCCATCACTGGAACGTTGTTGGCCAACACCACTGGCGTGACCATTGGCGGCGTTGCGGC
>CAJACJ010000002.1 GCA_903938205.1 uncultured bacterium | reverse complement strand
TGGAAGCCAATGATTTACGCAATCGAACCACGATCAAGTCCATTCGCCGCGGCGAAGAATTTGTGATGTGACACGCATGTTGCGCTTTGAAGTCTGCGCAACATAAGGTCAATACAACTTTATGCTTGAACTTTTCAACGACGCAACATTTGAATGACATGTTGTCTTGGAGCTCGAGCACGTATTGCGCGCCGCGCAAAAATTCAAATCAAGCCGGCGTGGACGCGTCCTGAAATCGAATGTCTTTCACATGCACAGACGGTGGAAAGCGGGGATTGCTGCTGGGTTTGGGGCAACCCACCGCGTCAAAGCGCCGGCCCGGCGTGAATAAATGTCGGTATTGCGCATTGCGCCAAAAGATAAGTTCGCCCTTGGCGCCAGTGTCATCCTGCACCAATAATTTCAAACCCGTTCCAGCGAGAATGTCCGTGCGCAATACTTGCAAGTTGCGCATGAGAATATTTGGATCAGCAAATCCTTGGCCGAAAGGCCCAAGCGACTGAATAGACGCCATGGTTTTTTTATCCTTGGCCGAGCCGTACGAAAGCTCGGCGTCAATTTCAAGCGCGGGCTTTTGAACACCATCACGCATTTGAATACTGGAGAACTTTTCAAACTGTGGCGCAAACGCTTCGAATTGATCAAAGTTCATGGAGCCACCCGCCGCCGCAGCGTGCCCACCAAAGTTGGTGAAAAATTTCGCGCAGTTGGTCAGGCACTCGTGCAAATCAAATCCGTTTGGCGCGCGACCCGAACCTTTCCACCCACTGTCGCTGGCGCCAAACAACATCACGGGGCGCACAAATTCCTCGGAAAGTCTGCCCGCGGCCAAACCAAGAATGCCAGGATTCCAACTTTTGTCAGCCATGGTGATGGAGCAACGATCCGCGGAGTGCAACGACGCGGCCACGGCTTTGTCGCGCGCCACGCCAACCATGTTCTCTGTATCCAGCTTGCGCTGTTGATTTAATTCATCCAACTTCGCGGCCATGTTTTTACACTCAGCCACGTTGTCACTTAAAAGCAAATCCAGCGCTTGCGTGGCGTGCTCAAGTCGACCGGCTGAATTCAAACGCGGCGCGATTTGAAAGCCAATTATGCTGGCGTCGAAACTTGGACTGGAAAGCGCGGCGTTTGGAATTAAACAACGCAGGCCCATGACTGTTGTGTTTTTTAAAACCGCCAAACCACTTCCAACCACAACACGGTTTTCATCAAGCATGGGCATGACATCCGCCACGGTGGCAACGGCTGCAAGTGGTATTGCTTCATTCACAATCCATTGACGCATGACCAGCGGCGGCGAATCGCCAAGGCGAATTCGAATCAAACGCTTGGCCACTTTCAACGCCACCATTGCGGCGCATATTGGTCGAAACGGCGTGTCACCCAATTCTGGATGCGCGATCGCCTCGCATTGGGGCAACTGCATATTGCCTTGGACGTCATAGTGCAACCGATGGTGATCGGTGATAGCCAATTCCATTCCTAACTTTTTCGCGTGCAGCGCTTCATCAATGGATGACCCGCCACAATCAACGG
>CAJACJ010000001.1 GCA_903938205.1 uncultured bacterium | reverse complement strand
GGCCAAGCAGTGGGGGCATTTACGCGCGCATTGTGAAAAAATTGGGGTGCATTTAATTGGTGATCTCCCCATTTTTGTCAGTTTAGATTCCGCCGATGTGCGCGATCGACCCGACTTGTTTCGGCTCAACGCCAAAGGCAAACCCGACGTGGTCACTGGCGTTCCGCCTGATTGTTTTTCAAAGAATGGTCAACTGTGGGAGCATCCGCACTATCGATGGACCACCCACAAGCGTGACAACTTTGCGTGGTGGATCAGTCGCGTGAAGATTGCCTTGGAACGATTTGACGCGCTGCGCATAGATCACTTTGTTGGTTTGAAGCATGCCTATGAAATTCCAGGTTTCGCAAAGACCGCGCGCCATGGCGTGTGGCGACCAACGCCTGGTCGTGAATTGCTGACGGCCATACAAAAAAAATTAGGAACACTTCCCCTGATCGCGGAGGATCTTGGCGCGCTGACTCCTGCCGTTGAAAAGTTGCGCGATGATTTTCATTTGCCTGGCATGAAACTTCTGCACAACGCGTTCTATGGACCAAACTCCAGCGACTTGCCGCATCGACATCCACAGCACTGCGTGGTGTATCCAGGCACGCATGACAATGACACCACGCGTGGTTGGTGGCAGGGACTTCCGCAAGCCGCGCGTGCCCGCTTCATGGAACTATCCGGCGCCAATCCAAGTCGTCCAGAAGAAGCCATGATTCGGTTGGCCTACGCTAGTCCTTCCAACACCGCTATTGTTGCCGCACAAGATGCCTTGGGCCTTACTCGTCGCGACAGAATGAATGTGCCTGGCGTGTCCCACGGCAATTGGTCATGGCGGCTAGAACCGAAGGCTCTTTCAGCCAAATCAGCTGCAAAATTACGCACATTGGCTTTGGATTGCGGGCGTTTGAAGCCTAAGCATTCAACATAAATGTTTCGGAAATTTCGGACAATGTATCTGTAAATTCCAAAGGCTTTCCTTCCAAACATTCAGCCCGCATCAATATTTGTAACTGATGAAAAAAATCACTTGGTATGGCTTGCGCATCGCGGCTTTTTCGACGATTGTCAACGGATATGGCCAACTCCGACATTCCATTCACCAAACAAAAATCAAGCCTTTCCAAAGCTACGGTCACGACCACCCGGAAAAAATTTGTCGCCAAGAATTTGGAATTCAAACCCAAAGATGCCAAGGCGATTGAAAGTCTTGAGCGCGACCTGCGCAACATTGCCGCCGATTTGTGGTGGTCGTGGAATGAAATTGCGCGCCGTCCGTTCGCCGCTATTGATCCATTTACTTGGGAATCCTCCGGACACAACCCGCTGACAGTTTTGGCGCGCATGGACCATGCCATGTTCGCCACGCGCTGCCAAGAGCCTGACTTTGTGAATTTAATTCGCGCCGCTCGTGACGCGCAAAAAACATATCACGCTACGGAGCCGTGGTTCGAGCGTTCCGCGCCCGCGGGAAGTTCCACTTTGCATGTGGCGTACTTCTGCAGCGAGTTCGCCATTCACGAAAGCTTGCAGCAATATTCGGGCGGGCTTGGTGTGTTGGCTGGCGACCACATGAAAAGCGCCAGCGATTTGGGCGTGCCCATCACGGGTGTCGGTCTGCTGTATCAGCGCGGCTATTACTTGCAACAATTTCGCGCCGATGGTTCCACGCGCGTCATCGAGCCGCATTGGGCAACCAGCACAATGCCATTGACCGACGAGAAAACCACTATTCGCGTGCCGATTGGTGCACGAAAAGTTCGCGCCAAGATTTGGTCCATGCAAGTAGGGCGCGTGAAAATTGTGTTGCTTGATACGGATTTGAAAGCGAATAAACGGCGTGACCGACGCTTGACCGAGGGCTTGTACAAAGGTGAACCCGAGCTGCGTCTTCGTCAACAAGTATTGCTTGGCGTTGGTGGAGTCATGGCGCTTGAGGCGCTTCGACTTGAGCCAACTGTCTATCACTTGAATGAAGGCCACGCCGCGTTTGCGTCTGTTGCTCGCCTTGCGAATTTGGTTGAGCATGGAAAGTCCATCGATAAAGCTATTGATCATGTCCGAGCAAGCACAGTGTTCACCACGCACACGCCTGTGCCCGCTGGTCACGATCGTTACAACGCCGATGAAGTGGCCGACTTGTTGTCAAACTGTTGGAAGCGCGCTGGCCTGGCGCGCCGCGCATTTCTTGAAATGGGTTTGGAACAACCCAACGACCCCAAGGCCACATTCTGCATGACCGTGTTGGCGCTTCGCACCGCGCAACATGTCAACGGTGTCGCCGCGTTGCATGGACGAGTGAGCCGTGAAATGTGGCAAAATGTTTTTGGCGTGAACGACGCCGCCCTGGTTCCAATTGGCCACGTCACCAATGGCGTGCACGCGCGCACGTGGCTGGCGCCGGAAGCTGAAACATTTTGGAAACAGCACATTGGCTTGGATCTTGATCGCGTTGATACTGGCGAGGACCCATGGGCAAAAGTTGAAACAGTGGACCCGGCGGCGCTGTGGAATCTGCGAAAAACCCTACGAAATCGCTTAGTTCACTTTGTGCGCGAGCGCCTTGTGATGCAATCCATGCGACGCGGCGACGCGCCAGATTCTTCACTGCGCGCCCTTGCCGCGTTCAATCCAGATGCTCTGACAATTGGTTTCGCGCGCCGCTTCGCAACGTACAAACGTGCGCCACTTATTTTCCGCAACGCTGATCGCTTGCGCGCCATTCTTGGCGACAGCAAACGGCCAGTGCAAATTGTGTTCGCAGGCAAAGCGCATCCGCGTGACAAGGACGGGCAGGCCTACGCCGCCGAAGTGCATCACTGGGCGCGCGAGTCTGGCTTTGAGGGCCGCGTTGTTTTGCTTGAGGAGT